>CAYPOE010000038.1:0-12401 GCA_964412285.1 uncultured Eubacteriales bacterium
CACAACCGGCACCTTTGCTTTTTATGGCAAACTTTATGAGATATATGCACAGCTTGATAAAACCCTGTTTGTTCAGATCCACGCGTCTTATATCGTGAATATGGAGTATATTTCGATGATCAAGGATACAGAAATCGCAATCAAAAACGGCGCTTGCTTGCCCATCAGCAAGAGGTTTAGAGTCGATGTGAAGCAGCAGCATTTGAAGTATATCGAATGGCGGTGCGGCAGGTGAAAGGGCAGCTTTTGATCATCCTCTTTCCTCTGCTGCTAAACTGTTTTATCTGCTTTGTCGGCGTTCGTTACGCAGCGCGGTTATTCGGCAAAAAACTTGCGAGCCATGCGGTTTATTGTATCGTTGCCGTACTTGGTATTGCGTTCTTCACGTTGATGAACAACATAAAGGCAGAGACAGTAAATTTTGATTTTACTGCCGGTTCTTTCATCATATTCATACTCATGTTCTTTTACCCTGAACGCTTGCGGTTCAAGCTAATGACGAGCGTTTTGTTTGTGGCAATGGCGAGTATATCGCAGCTACTCTCTATCATGCTTGTCAATTTAATTATGACGGGAGAAGTATCAATACTCCTGTCTATTTTTCCTGCTGCAATTACATTTTTCATATTTTGTGAATTGATTGTAAAGATCAGCCGCCATAAGCAAGAGAATATTGGCGTGGGAAAGTCCATTCTTTTTGCCACCATACCGACTGTCAGCATTGTATTGGTGCTTTTGATTTTTATGAAGTTCGTTAATAGCAACGGCAAAACAGATCTATGGGACTTGGTATTGTTACTGGGCATCATCTACATCAACTGTATGATGTTCTTTTTACTCGGCAAGATGTCGGATCTGGTTTCGGCAGAAAGAGAGAAAGAACTGCTGGCAAAGCAAATCGCTATGCAAACCAAGCATTACGAACAACTCGAGAGTTACCAAAACGAAATCAGAAGAATACGCCACGATATGAAGAACCATTTGCTTGCGTTGCACCAAATTGTAAATGACGGAGATGCCAAACATGCAGACGGTTACTTATCTGCATTGCTTGACAATCTACAAGATGTTCCGAAAGTCATCGATACAGGCAACCCATCTATAGACGCCATACTCAACATCAAGCTCGACGAAGCAAGGCAAAACAATGTATCTGTCGATGCAGACATTTTGATACCGCAGGGGTTAAATATGGCTTTTGAAAAGTCGGTCGCTTTGTTTGGCAATCTGCTCGATAATGCAATAGAAGCGGCCGTACTTACTGACGAGAAATCCCTTTCAATCAAGATGAACGCAGTGGGCGACGCGCTCTATTTGCAGATAACGAATAGCGCGTGTACCCCTACCGATCGCCTTTTCACAACAAAGCCCGATGCGGCAAATCACGGATTCGGCTTAAAAAACGTACGGCTTGCAGTGGATGCATACAACGGAACCATGAAGATCCAACAGGAAGGCGATATGTTTCGCATTACAATTGTGTTGTATGGCGTGCGTGAATCCAGTTATGACATTCAAACTCATATGTTATGACCACTCGAAAAAATAACCGCAACATAAGTGCTATACTCGAAGCATAGAGTATGGCACTTATTTTTTAGGGGGTTATGATATGGCATTACTGAGCATCCGCGGCGTTACCAAAAGATACGGTGAAAAAACCGCTCTGCACGATATGTCGTTTGATGTAAACGGCGGCGAAATCGTAGCGCTCATTGGCAAAAACGGAGCCGGAAAAACTACGTTGCTCAACAGCATAGCAGGGGTTCTTTATCCAACCAGCGGCGAAATCATCTACAAAGAGAAGGACTTGCTCAAAAACAACGACGGGCTATCGGAGTTCGGGATTCTCATCACCGGCTGTTTTCTGGATTATCTGAACACATACGATAATCTTTCGCTGCTGATGCAGGCTTCGGGTATCAAGAATTCAAAGGCCATCAGCAAAAAGATCGATGAGGTTCTCGCCCTTGTGGGACTTGAAAAACAGAAGAAAAAGCGTGTCAAGAGTTTTTCGTTTGGCATGAAGCAACGATTGGGTCTTGCACAAACCCTGCTTACGCCAACGGGATTTTTGATCTTAGACGAACCCTTCGTGGGACTTGACCCATTGGGAAAAGATATTCTCAAAAAAGTCATCATCCAAAAGGCGAAAGAGGAGGGCGTCGGCGTATTGTTTTCCAGCCATGATCTCGCAGATGTGACGGAAATCTGCGACCGTGTGGTGATGATAGAGGGCGGTCAAAAGATATACGACGACGTCTTCGATGGGGATAAACGATATTCCTTGATTCTATCTTCCGACACGCCGCGTAAGATTCTCAAAGATTTGCAAGCAGTTACGCAAGGGCTTGCAAGCATGAACGACTTCACGGTAGAGTTTAAGAACATTGCAGTCTTTGAGAGCATTATGCGGTTTCTGTTAGACAACAAAGTCACTGTTATAGATATGCAGATGAAAGAAAACTCACTCGCTGATTTTTTCACGAAAGGGGCATGACGATGAGAAACTTTTTAACAGCCTATAAAATCGAGCTTATGAAACTTATGAAGCGGAAAGACACGCTTTTGCTGCTGCTCATGCCCATCATGTCGCTGTTTTACTCTATCGGATACGCAAGCGGCGTCGCGGAGATTACCTATACGGGCGATGCGACACTGGATGCTTTTTCATTCGTAGCCACAATGACACAAATGGTGCATGCGGTGTTTATTTTCTACATTTTTCTTGCATTCATCGTGGCGCGTTCTTTGTCGTCTGAGATCGAAGATAAATCGATGCTGTTCTATCTGCCGAGGCTCAAAAGCCGTGTAACCATCTACTACGCCAAAACCTTATCACTGGTTACGGTTGTCCTGATTTCTCTTGTGTTTTTTATCGCAGTCAGCCTGTGGTCATATTATGGCTTTTTGATTACACGAGCGGACGTCGCCAACGGATTGCTGTTTGCGGTGGATGAGATTTTGAGTAACCTTGCTGCGATCCTTTGTTTTGCGTACATTTTGGTTTTTTCGATCACATTACTACTCGCCCTATCTACACGATTGAAACTTTTTCTTGCACTTAGCGTCTACATTCTTGTGATCATTGTGTTTGCTTATGTATGGCAGTTTGAGGCGATTCAATACCTTTCACCCTTTTACTACATCGGGGCCGTTTTTTAAGATGGTGCAGACGTACCAAGACTTCTGTTGCTCGCAACCCTTTGGTGCGCTATAACAGGGGCGGTGCTCACTGTGGTTGGTAAGTATAGCTTTTGCAAGAAAGATTTATGAGGAGAGTTTTGTTATAAATGTTTATCATCGCGAAAGGGGCCGAGCGATATGACCGACAACCCGCATTCAAACTAGTTGTTATCCTACAGGGTGAGTAGAATAATGCCGACAGAGGTTGCTTGGATGCAGGATATTGACCATTCACGCGATCATGAAAAAGGTCATCTGCTTGACCTCGCCCGTTTGTCCCTGTCCCTAGATCGCGTCACGTTTTTGTTTGACACAGCTACGCCATTGTGATAAGATATACGCAGTAAATCAGTAGTAAATCAATCGGAGGATATGTATGAAAAAGTTACGTATCGGTATCATAGGCACAGGCGGCATCGCGGGCGCGCACGCGCGTTCGTATCTGCAGATGGACGACGTCGAGATCGTCGCAGGCGCGGATATTATCCCGGGTAAGGCGCGCAAGTACTTAGACAACCTCGGTCTGACCGAGGCCAAGGACTTCGAGAGTGCGGCCGAGCTGTTCAAGAACGTCGAGGTCGACGCGGTCAGCGTCTGCACCTACACCACGACGCACGCCGAGTGCGCCATCGCCGCGCTCGAGTACGGTGTACCCGTATTGCTCGAGAAGCCCATGACCGTCATGCTCGACGATGCGATTGCCATCATGAAGGCCGAGAAGAAGGCGGGCAAGTTCGTGACCGTAGGCTTCCAGCCGCGCTACGACGCGCGTATGATCAAGCTCAAAGAGATCGTACAGTCGGGCGAACTCGGTAAGGTCTACTACATCCAGACCGGTGGCGGTCGACGTCGCGGCATCCCGGGCAGCACCTTCATTGAGAAGCAGTATGCAGGCGTCGGCGCACTCGCCGACATCGGCTGCTACTCGCTCGACATGGTGCTCAACGCCATCGGCTATCCCAAGCCGCTGACCGTATCGGCCGTCGCGTTCGATCACTTCGGCAAGAGCACCAAATACAACAGCGAAGTCGACGCAAAGCGCTTCTCGGTTGACGACTTCTGCGGCGCATTCATCCGACTCGAAGGCGGCATCACGCTCGACTTCCGTATGTCGTGGGCGATGCACATGGACACGACGGGCGACACGATCTTCCTCGGTACAGAAGCCGGCTTGAAGGTCAAACCGGCCAACCCCGAGTCGCTCTGGGGCGGCGCATGGGATGGCAGCTGCGGCCCCGTCTACCTGTTCCACGACAAGTTCGGCATCCCGACGCAGACTGAGATCCCGCTGCAACCCGCCGGCAAAGACAACTTCTACCTCAAGTGCCGTTCGTTCGTCGACGCGGTCGTATCGGGTGGCAAGGCTCCGGTACCCACGTCGCAGATCATCTACAACCAGGCCATCATCGATGGTATCATCCGCTCGAACGAGTTGGGCAAAGAAGTCGACGTCGTGATTCCTGAAGTATAAGACGTCCCGATTCGCCGACGCCGCTTTTCAGATGGCGTCGGCTTTTTTATGTTTAAGCGACGTCATATCAAATACTTCTAATAAGAAATACTTCTATAAGTATATGCAATACATACTATGTATTTTGTATAAAATACCGTTGACACGTATCTGTCAATCATTATATAATATTATCCTTCCCGCATTACATACCCCATACACACCCATTGACCACCCACCTGTTGTCAACCACTCACCCATACCGTTCACTTTATACTGCACAGTATCGTTTCTTTTTTGCCCCCTAAAATCATGATTACCTTACGGAACATTCGCAAGACATTCAAGGTCGCACAGCGCGACCCCGGGTTTGCCAACGCGGTGCGCGCCATGTTCAAACGGCAGTACCGCTACGTTCACGCACTCGACGGCGTGAGCTTCGACATCGCCGATGGCGAGATGGTCGGTTACATCGGCCCCAACGGCGCGGGCAAGTCCACGACCATCAAGGTCATGAGCGGCATCCTCACGCCCGACGGCGGCGAGTGCGTCGTCGACGGGCGCACGCCGTGGAAACAGCGCAAGGCGCACGTCGCGCGCATCGGCGTCGTATTCGGACAGCGCACGTCGCTCTGGTGGGACGTGCCCGTCATCGACAGCTTCACGCTGCTCAAAGACATCTACACCATCCCCGACGACGTGTATAACCGCAACGTCGCCCAACTCACCGAACTGCTCGACCTCACCGAACTGCTGCGCACGCCGACGCGTCAACTCAGCCTCGGACAGCGGATGCGCTGCGAGATCGCGGCGGCACTCCTGCACAATCCATCGATCCTGTTCTTGGACGAGCCTACGATTGGACTCGACGCAGTCAGTAAGCTACAGGTGCGCGCCATCATCAAGGCGCTCAACGCATCGCGCGGCGTGACCGTGATCCTTACGACGCACGACATGAGCGACATCGAGGCGCTCTGCACGCGCATCATGCTGATCGGCAACGGCGCAATCCTCTACGATGGCGCGCTCGATACGCTGCGGCAGCGGTACGCGTCGCGCACGACGATCACTGCGCAGTACGAGGGTACGCTTACGATCCCCGACGGTCTCTACGCCACCGACGCGGTGCAACCCGACGGACGCGCGATCCTGCGTATCGACCCCGACGCAGTATCCGTCGGCGCGGCCGTGAGCAAACTCTCGGCAGTCAACAGCATCACCGACATCCACGTCGCGTCGGCGTCGGCTGAAGAGATGGTCGTCGAGCTGTACAGGGAGTTAAAACTATGAGCAATGGGAACATCGGCAAAAGTCTACGCCCGTACATCGGCTTCTTTCGGCTGCGATTCTCGGCAGGACTGCAATATCGCACGGCGGCGTGGGCGGGTATGGCGACGCAATTCGCGTGGGGATTCATGCGCATCCTCACGTTCTCGGCGTTCTATGCATTCGGCGGCAACATCCCCATGCCCATGCAGCAGCTCTGTTCGTACATCTGGATGCAACAAGCGCTGCTCGCCGCGCTCAACTCGTGGTTTTGGAGTGGCGAGACCATCTCCATGATCACCGAGGGCAACATCTGCTTCGAGATGGTGCGCCCGCTATCGATCTACAACATCTGGTTCATCCGCGACGCGGGCGAACGGTGCGCACGGTGCGTCCTGCGTGCCGCGCCGCTGATCATCTTCGCGGCCTTCCTGCCCGCACCGTACGGACTCACGATCAACAGCGTCGAATCGCTGCTACTGTTCATGCCGTCGGTGTTGCTCGGCGTGACCGTCGTCGTATCGTACAACATGATCGTGTACGTCTGCACGTTCTACACCATGTCGCCGATCGGCACGCGTCTGATCTCGCTGACGCTTGGCGACCTGTTCAGCGGCGGACTGCTGCCGCTGTCGTTCTTCCCCGCCGCGATGCAGCCGATTCTGCGCCTGCTGCCGTTCGCGTCGATGCAAGACACGCCGTACATGATCTGGAACGGCGCACTGTCTGGCAATGCCGCGCTGTACGCGGTCGGCGTACAGGTCGCGTGGTGCGTGATCTTGATCACGTCGGGCAGACTGCTCATGAGCAACACGTTAAAGAAAGTCGTCGTGCAAGGCGGGTAACCACGTGATTATACAGCAACGGTATCGACGGCGATCTGTCGCTCATCTTGGTCTTGCTCTTTCGAGAGAAAGTTGTCCACGTATTCCTTGTAGCTCTCGTACTCTAAATAAATCAGACTGACAAACGCTTCGCCGTATTCGGGATCGGGCACGACGTTGCGCATATCGGTGGGCGTAGGCAGCGGTTTGCCGTCCTCTTGATAAGAATCAATTACGGCATACAAGAAATCTCGAGCCATATACATGGCCTGTGCCAGATCATCGCCGCACGAACCGCCGCACGGGAAGTCGGGAAAGAAAATAGAGAAGCCGCCGTCGTCCTCGTAGTGAAAACAAGCGGGGTATATATATGTCGTCATGAGGTATACCTCCTTTTGATGCCTGCGTCTTTGAGTATGCCCAAAGCGAGTCCCTTCTTCATATCGCCAGGGTGATTGGGTACAAGAATCAGCTGTCCGTGTTTCACAAAATGAGCATGACTGCCCTTTTGAGTGTCCTTCTTCCAACCGTGCTGTAACAATAGTTTCTCCATCTCGCGATATGTCATAACATGATTATAACATAGCCGTTGCCCGAACACAAATACAAACGCCGTAGTTGATATTATCCTGATATTATGATATATTTTAAGTATGTAAAGATGAGCGTCAAGAGCCTCCTGCAATACCGGGTATCGTTCATCCTCACGATCTGCGGACAATTCACGTCGTCGCTCTGCGTGTGGATCACAGTCGCCGTACTGTTCCTGCGCTTTGATGAGATCGGTGGCTTCACGTACAACGAGATCCTGATCTGCTACGCGACCACGCTCGCCGCGTTCTCGATGGCCGAATGCTTCGCGCGCGGATTCGACTTATTTCCCGGTGTACTCTCCAACGGCACGTTCGACCGCATCCTGCTGCGTCCGCGCAACACGATTATCCAGACGCTCGGCACCAAGTTCGAGCTGACGCGGTTGGGGCGGTTCGCACAGGGCGTCATGATGCTCGCGTACGCGATCCCACGTTGCGGCGTGGAGTGGGATGTACCCAAGGCTATCGTACTCGGCTCCATGGTCATCTGCGGATCCATCGTCTTCGCCGCATTGTTCGTCGTGTACGCGTCGATCTGCTTCGTGACACTCGAGGGCCTCGAGTTCATGAACATCTTCACCGACGGCGGCCGCGAATTCGGCACGTACCCGTACGCCGTATACGGCAAGGGCGTGCTGCGCTTCGCCACGTACATCATACCGCTCGCGCTCACACAGTACTACCCGCTGCTCTACCTGATTGGACGCGACACGCGTCCGCTGCACGCGCTCACGCCGTTCATCGCGCTGCTGTTCGTCATACCGTGCCTGTTGTTGTGGCGACTCGGCATCCGCCGATACGTGAGCATCGGCGCGTGACTTCTAAATCGTTATATGTATGGCTATCTTTT
Source organism: uncultured Eubacteriales bacterium (assembly GCA_964412285.1). GTDB lineage: Bacteria > Bacillota > Clostridia > Monoglobales > CAYZNM01 > CAYZNM01. The sequence continues at coordinate 8,170 of CAYPOE010000038.1, forward strand.
ATTGAAAGGCGATCTATGCTCACCGTTTCACAGACACTCACAGTACGCAACATTGTCCAAACGCTATCTGACACATACGAGGCGTACGGCTTTCTGCCCGTCGACGCCGACGTGATCCAGCCGTACGGCCTGTTCGGCACACACGCGAACACCCTCAAGCTCGTGGGCGATGGCGGTACATTGCACGTGCTGCGTCCCGAATTCACGGCGGCGATCGCGGAATCCGTCGCCAAGGGCGGCGACTTCACGCCGCCACTCTGCTACAGCTACAGCGGCGCGGTATTCCGTACGCCCGTACACAAGACGCGTTACGCCCGGTCGCAGTTTACACAGAGCGGCGTCGAACTCATCGGCGAGGGTTCGCCGTACGCCGACGCGCAGATCGTCGCGCTACTCGTGACGGCGCTGCGCAATGCGGGACTGTCCGACTTCACGATCGACATCGGTCACAGCCGCATCTGGCACGCGCTCATCGATCAGACCCCGCTGTCGCCCGATGTACGCGAACTTGCGCGGGGACTCGTCGACACCAAGGCGCTGTTCGGTCTACGTGAGCTGTTCGCGCAGTATGAGATCGACGGAGATTTGGCAAAAGCCATCCAGAATCTGCCGCATACGTTCGGCGACGGTGCCGTCATCGACGAGCTGCTGTCGCTCGGGATTCCCGCGCTCGAACAGCCGCTGCTGCACCTCCGACAGCTCTGGGACATCCTCGGGGTGTACGGCGTACAGGATGCGTGCGCGATCGATCTCGGCATCGCGCGCAACCTCGACTATTACAGCGGATTCATCCTCAAGGGCTACGCCAAGGGTGCAGGTACGCCGATTTGTAGCGGTGGGCGGTACGATCACTTGATCGCCTTGCGCGACGGTACCGTGGCGGCTTGCGGATTCGCAGTCGACGTCGACGCACTGTCGCTGTCGCTGTCGGCGCCGCAATCCGTAGACATGACCGTCGTGAGCTACACGCCGCCGTCGCTGCCGACGGCGCTGCGCGTGTGCGAGGCCGTGCGTTCGCACGGTACGCCCGCGCTGCTGCTATCCGACGCGCAGGCGCTGCCGTACGCCAAAGCCAACGGCATACGCCGCGTACTCATCGTAGACGGCGACGCCATCGTGACCCATCATATAGATGAAGGTACGCGCAATGTAACCACGTTAAACCAACTGTTGGGGTATTGATTGGGGTATTGATATGAGCGCATCGAACGCATCCGATGAGAATCGTAACGCCATCGACGTGATGGGTATATACCACACACGCAAAAAGATCGACGCGGGTTCGCTCAACGTCGTGGGCATCGCCAGCTACAGCGACGTGACGCTGGCAGGCAACATCGGCGTCGTCGGCATCTGCAACATATCGGGCGGATTGCGGTCGCTCGGCGCGCACATCGTGGGGATTCTCCACATCGGGCGCGACGCCGAGATGGGTATGATCACGGGCAATGGCAGTCTGCGTGCGGATCACGCGGTCAAATGCGAACGCATGGACTACGGCGGCCGCACGCACATCGGCGGCCTGCTCACGGCCGACGATCTGACGCTGCGCTTCGACGACGGCGGCTACATCCGCGCCGTTCGCGCAGGGAACATCCGCATCCGTTACGAGCCGCACGGGTACCACAACTACAGTATGCTGCGCGGGTTCTGGAACGCGGTGCGCGGTACGGAAAAGGGTTGCCTGTTCATGATTGAGAAGATCGCGGGGCGGCACATCGACATCGAACATGTCAACGCCAAGATCATCATCGGAGACGACGTCGTCATCGGTAAGGGCTGCATCATCGACAGCGTGCAGTATCGCTCGACGCTGTCGGTCGCCGGCGACGCGACGGTCAAAGTGAGTCGGAAGTCATAATATACGCAAACAAACTCCCACAGGATGCCATCTCGGTTATCTTGTGGGAGTTTGTTTGTACATTCAAGAGTCGTGTCTGCGGAAGTCGAGTCACGCCTGCCCGTCAGGGTTCATATATTGTAATCAGCAGTAGTATCATTTATTCCAGAAAGGCGATTTGATTTCCATGGCTGATTTACAGAAAGATCTGCTTGGTTTACAATATAGTCCCAATATCAATATCCAGGGTACGCAGGAGCAAGTAGCGAATCTCACCCTCGATCAAGCGCACGACATCAATACCAGCATCAGCGGTACCGTCAAGGACGGAGATGACCCCGTTCCCAACGCGACTGTCAAGGTGTTTGACAAAAACGGAAATCCGTTCATGCACACCACGACCGACGAACAAGGCAAATACCTGTTCGAGAGCCTCCCGGTCGACGCCTATAGCATCGCCGTAGCTCACCGTGGTTATCGTTTGAGTCCGCCGCAAGCCGTCTCTCTTTCGTCTGGCGATACCGTCATCATCGACTTCTCGTTGACCAAAGACGTTTCGCTGTCGCTCGGCGCGATTGCGGGCGTCGTCTCCACAAATGTCGAAGAAGAGGACGAAGGCACTCGAAAACGCCCCCTGAACGACGTCAAGATGTCCTTGATGGACAATGCGAATAAATTGGTGGCCGTAACGTATACGGTCGATGACGGTGAGTTCGCGTTCTACGATGTACCCGACGGCCAGTATAAGCTGCTCGCGACGGCGCAGGGCTATGTACCATCCAACCCCATGATCATCACCATCACCAATGGTTGCATCGTGAATACGACGATCTCGTTGGTTCTCGACGAGGCTACCAACCGAGGTACGGTCAACGGCGTCGTCACGAATAAGCAAGGGCAGATTGTAGCCGGGTGCTTCGTGGGTTTATACCAGATTGTGACGCACACGGGTGGAAATACCGAAGAGCTTTTGATTGCGCATACCAAAACCAACACCCAAGGCCAGTATCTGTTCGGCAATGTGACGGCGGGCAATTATGTCGTCAAGGCAAAGATGAATGTGTAACATCGTTTGACTATGCGGGTTTGATGCGCTCGAGGTGCGTTCGGATTTGCGACGATCAGGAGAGAGTGGCCAACGTTGCTTTTGGAGACGATCGTTCGCTGCTCCTGCTGCAGTTTCATCGATGGGCGCATAGCGTCTGCATAGAGCGTTGTCAGGGCGTCCACGTCGAGCATCGGCATACGTGGGGTAGACGCGAGATGATGATCGGGTGGCTGACGCCCGGCGAATATGTATTGACTGTATACGGTAGGCAGAGGCGCGGATTCATCGTGTCGCTGCCGCCGCAGTCGTACATAGAATTGGATATATATTAACTAAACCAAGCGCGGATCACTCCGCGCTTGGTTTTTCAGTTGATCCCTTGCGCTGCTTCCGTACAGCCATGGTCAGGATATACTCGATCTGCGCGTTGAGCGAACGGAAGTCGTCCTCCGCCCAACGCGCCAGCTCATCGTACAGCGACGGCGTGAGCCGCAGCAGTACCTGCTTCCTGTCAGCAGCTTTTTCTTTCTTATCCATATTTATGATTTATGCAGGGGGTGTAGCATCAATAAATCGAGCCGCTGTTCACGATGGGCTGCGTGTCTTTGTTTGAGCAGAGTACGACGAGCAGGTTGGACACCATCTGCGCCTTGCGCTCCTCGTCGAGCTGCACGATGTCCTGTTCGGACAACTTCTGCAACGCCATGTCGACCATGCCGACCGCGCCCTCGACGATCTTCTGTCGCGCCGCGATCACAGCCGCCGCCTGTTGTCGCTGCAACATCGCCGCCGCGATCTCGGTCGCGTACGCGAGGTGCGCGATGCGTGCCTCGATGATCTCTACGCCCGCGATGCCCGCGCGGTTCTGCAACTCCTGCTTCAATACCTCGGCGACTTCCTGCGCACTGCCTCGAAGGCTATGCTCTTCGCCGTCCTCGGACATGTCGTACGGATAGAGTCGCGCGACTTGTCGGAGTGCCGCGTCGCACTGTGTCGATACGTAGGTCTTGAAGTTATCCACATCGAATACGGCCTGTGTCGGATTGACCACGCGCCAGATCACGTTGACGCCGACCTCGATCGGATTGCCGTCGCGGTCATTGACCTTTTGCTTCTCGTTGGTCAACGTCATGGCCTTGAGCGACACCTTTTTGCTCGAATACGTCCAATTTTTGCCGTCCATCGACGCAAAGCCCTTGCTCGTCGGATTCACGCCCGTTGCGAATGGGTTGACGAAGAAGAAGCCGTCGGTATCGATCGTGCCGTAGTACTTACCGAATAGCGTGAGTACGAGCGCCTCGTTGGGATTCAGCACGCGCAGCCCCATGCAGAGCAGCGGTACGA
>CAYPOE010000039.1:0-12368 GCA_964412285.1 uncultured Eubacteriales bacterium
CGGCGGCAACGCGTTCGCGCACGAGAGGGGTATCCACCAGCACGGCGTACAGTCCGAGCGCACGACGTATGAGATCATCTCGCCGCAGATCATCGGTATCCCGGCGCAGCAGATGGTACTTGGCAAGCACAGCGGCCGCCACGCATTCTCGGAGCGCGTGGTCGAGATGGGCTACGACCTGACCAAAGAAGAACTCGATGTAGCGTTCTATCGCTTCAAACAGCTCTGTGATAAGAAAAAAGTCGTATCCGACAGCGACATCGAGGCGTTGCTCACAGATAAGCGTCGCGAGGAGAACGACGGCTACACGCTCGAGCGTTTCGTCATCAACAGTGGCAATACGATTACGGCAACCGCCATCGTCAGCGTGCTCAACAACGGCAACGGCATTGAGCGTGTCGCGATCGGCGACGGCCCCATCGACGCGGCGTTCAAGGCGATCAACCAGATCGCGGGTCGCAACATTGAGCTGTCCGACTACCAGATCCGCGCTGTCACCGAGGGCGAGGACGCACTCGGTGAAGCCGTCGTCAAGCTCTGCTGCGACGGACACAACGTTACAGGCCGCGCGATCTCGACCGACATCATCGAGGCGAGCATCAAGGCATATCTCAACGGCGTAAACAAAGTCATCACGCAGTAGCCATGCGTATTGAGATATTAGACTCCACGCTGCGGGATGGCTGTCAGGGCGAAGGTATATCCTACAACCTAAACGACAAACTCAACATCATATCGGCATTGCGTGAACTGGGACTCAGCTATATTGAAGCGGGCAATCCTGCCGCGTATCGCGGTGACGCCGAATTATTTGAAGTATTGCGCGATAGACCGCTGCCGTCATCGAACAACGGCAGCGGCGAGGTCGTCGCGTTTGGTTCGACCTGTCGTAAGGACAATGCACCCGATGCCGACGACGGTTTGGCCGCATTGCTTGCGGCAGATACGCCGACGGTCGTACTGTTCGGCAAATCGTCGGCGTTCCACGTCGAGCATGTATTGCGCACGACCCAACAGCGCAATCTTGACATGATACGGGATTCCATCGCCTATCTCACGCAGTGCGGGCGGCGCGTCATCTTTGACGCCGAACACTTCTTCGACGGTTACGCATACGACAGCGCATATGCCATTCAGACGTTGCACGCCGCCGTCGACGGTGGCGCATCGACGGTCGTATTATGCGACACCAACGGCGGCAGTTTCCCGCACGACGTAGCGCGGATCACGGCCGACGTCGTATCGCGTATGCGTGTACCTGCAGGCATACACTGCCACAACGACAACGATATGGCGGTTGCCGCGACGGTCGAGGCCGTGCGCGCAGGTGCGACGCATGTACAAGGGACGTTGCTCGGGTTTGGCGAACGGTGCGGCAATGTCGCGCTGTCTTCGGTCATACCGACGCTGCAACTCAAACTCGGGTACGAATGCGTACCCGACGATGCGTTGGCGAATTTGACTCACATCGCGGCGCGCGTATCGTACATCAGCAATGTGGCGATCCCGCGTGGTAAGCCGTACGTCGGACGCAGCGCATTTGCGCACAAGGCGGGTATGCATGGAGACGGCGTGAGCAAGACGCCGCTGTCGTTCGAGCACATCGAGCCGTATCGCGTGGGCAACGAGCGGCGGTTCGTGTTATCGGCGATGGCAGGACGCAGTGTGATGGCGCAAAAGCTGTCACGGATTCTGCCCGGCGTGTCACGCGACGACGCGGCGGTATCGCGAATGCTCGAGCGTGTCAAGGAGCGCGAGTACGACGGCTATACGTACGAGGCTGCCGAAGCGTCGTTTGAGTTGCTCGCACTGCGCGAAATCGGACGATTCACGCCGCACTTCACGCTGCTGTACTACACGTCCTATGTATCGACGAATCAGCCGTCGGGCATGAGTCACATCGCGACGGTCAAGGTCGCAGTCGGCGACCGCGACTCACTCATGGCTTCCGAGGGCAACGGCCCGGTGAATGCGCTCGATAACGCGTTGCGGCTGGCGCTATACACGTTCTACCCCGAATTGGCCGAGGTTGCGCTGACCGACTACCGCGTACGCGTCATCGAGGGCAATCGCACGTCGGAGTCCGTCGTGCGTGTGATCATTGAATCTTCCGACGCGACGGATACGTGGACGACGATCGGCGTATCTGCCGACATCATAGAGGCGAGTTTTATTGCGCTGACCGATGCGATTGAGTACAAGCTACACTGCAATGTGTGGCACAACCATATGACAATATAATCACCTTCACTTTATATTAAGTTCGGATTACTATGACATACTCCCAACAAATTTTAGCCCGTCACGCGGGATTGTCCGCTGTGACTGCGGGGCAACTGATAGAGGCAGAGATCGACCTGATCCTCGCCAACGACATCACCGCGCCTGTTGCTATCGGCGAACTGGCCAAGCATAACGTGACAAAGTTACACGACCCGTCCAAAGTCGTGTTGGTCAACGACCACTTTTGTCCGCCCAAGGACATCAAGTCGGCCGAACAGTGCAAGACCGTGCGCGACTTCGCGCGGCAACACGGTACGCTGTTCTACGAAAACCGCGGCATCGAACATACGCTGCTGCCTGAACAGGGATTGATCCAACCGTATTCGCTCGTCATCGGCGCAGACTCGCATACCTGTACCTATGGTGCGTTCGGTGCGTTCTCGACGGGCGTCGGCAGCACCGACGTAGCCTACGCGATGGCGACGGGTAAGCTGTGGTTCAAGGTACCCGCCGCAATTCGCGTCAATCTCACGGGTGCGTTCAAGCCGCGCGTCACGGCGAAGGACTTGATCCTCCACCTAATTGGCATCCTCGGCGTAGACGGCGCACTGTATCAGTCGCTCGAATTCTTCGGTACCGACATGTTGACCGAGGACGACAAGGCATGTATCGCCAATATGGCGATCGAGTGCGGCGGCAAGAATGCGTACTTCCCCACGGGCAACGAAGCGACAGTCGGCATGACCCCGCCCGACGACGCCGACTACAACACAGTACACAACATCGATCTATCTGTACTCAAACAGACGGTATCGTTCCCACACCTACCGTCCAATACGCGCACAGTCGACGATAACGTCGGCGACATCGCCATCGACCAAGTCGTGATCGGCTCCTGCACCAACGGCCGCTTCTCGGATATGGAGGCCGCGTACGAGGTGCTGTCGCGCGACAAAGTCAGCCCCAACGTACGCTGCATCATCATCCCGGGTACCATCGAGGTATACCAGCGCGCGCTGCGGTACGGCTACATCGACACCTTCATCAGTGCCGGAGCCATCGTCAGCACGCCTACGTGCGGGCCGTGCCTTGGCGGATATATGGGCATCCTCGCGGCGGGTGAACGCTGCGTCGCGACGACCAACCGCAACTTCGTCGGACGCATGGGACACCCCGAGTCCGAGGTGTACCTCGCGTCGCCGTACGTTGCCGCCATGTCAGCCGCCCGAGGCAAGCTCGTGATGGAATAAGCTAAGCAATTCGGCGTAACTCTTGCAGGTTACGCTTTACATAATTCTATGAATTCTACAATGCGAGATGTAAATGTCGCGGTATCACATGTGCCGCCGAGATCTACGGTGCGTACGCCGTTGTTCAGCGCGGTATCGATGGCATTCTCGATTGCGTCGGCTGCAACGGATTCGTTGAGGCTGTGCCGCAGCAACATGGCGAGTGAGCGCATCGTACCCATGGGGTTGGCGATGCCTTTACCCGCGATGTCGGGCGCACTGCCGTGGATCGGCTCGTACAGTCCGCGGGCGCTGCTGCCAAGGCTTGCGCTGGGCAGCGTACCGATGCCGCCGACGACCATCGCGGCCTCATCGGACAAGATGTCGCCGAACATGTTGCTCGTGAGCAGCACGTCGAATGAGGTCGGACGTTTGAGGAGTTGCATCGACGCGTTGTCGACGTACATGTGCTCGACGGTTACGTCGGGGTACTGCTTGGCGACGCGGTCGACGGTTTCACGCCAGAGCCGCGACGACTCGAGTACGTTGGCCTTGTCCACGTTGGTCACGTGTTTGCGACGCGACTGTGCGTGTTGGAATGCGACGTGCGCGACGCGCTCGACCTCGGATACGCTGTAGCACTCCTCATCGTACGCGCATACCTCACCATTTTTCTCGAACCGACCGTTCTTGCCGAAATACATGCCGCCGAGCAGTTCGCGCACGATGAGAACATCAGTGCCTTTGACGACGTCGGGCTTGAGCGACGACAGATCTACGAGTGCGTCGCCCATAACGCACGGGCGCAGGTTGGCGTAGCAACCCATGTGCTTGCGGAGTGCGAGTAGTCCGGCTTCGGGACGCTTGTCCGTCGGTACGTCTTTCCACTTGGGGCCGCCGACCGCGCCGAGCAATACTGCGTGGGATGCGTCGACCGCATCGAGCGTGCATTGCGGCAACGGGTCGCCGTGCAGGTCGTACGCGTGTCCGCCGATGGGTTGCTCGATGACTTCGATGTCACACTGTAATTTGCCGCGCACCGCGTCGAGTACGCGCAGCGCCGCGTCCGCGACTTCCACGCCGATGCCGTCGCCTTTGACTACACAGATCTTGTACATAGATTCTCCTTGGATAAAAAAACCGCCTTATCGTCTGATAAAGCGGTTGGTGTTAGTCTTTGCTGCTTAACGTACTCATCAGACCGCCTGCCGCAACGATGCGTTGTATCGCATATGGATACGGCGCGATGTTCATCACTTTGCCGCTTACCGTCACGGTACCTGCATCGAGGTCAACGGCAACGGTATCGCCTTCTGCGATGTCGCCGCACGCGGCACACTCGATGATGGGTAGACCGATGTTGATCGCGTTGCGATAGAAGATGCGCGCGAAGGTCTTGGCTATGACGCACGACACACCCGCCGCTTTGATAGCAATGGGCGCGTGTTCACGCGATGACCCACAACCGAAGTTTTCGCCTGCGACGATGACGTCGCCGCGCTGTACGCGCGACGCAAACGTGGCATCGGCATCCTCCATGCAGTGCGCAGCCAAGAATGCCTCGTCCGATGTGTTCAGGTATCGCGCTGGGATGATCGCGTCGGTATCGATGTTATCTCCGAAGATATGTGCTTTGCCTATCATTTGGATTCTGTGACTCCTGCCGCTTGTTTGATGTATTCCATGGTGTATGCGCTGACCAACTTGAGTTGCTGCTGCGCGAGTATATCCGTCGCATTGGCGTTGCGCTGTATGACGCAGAGTACTGTGTCGATGATGGCGCCGAGTTTGCGCAGTTCTTTGACCGACTCGATGATCTGTCCGCCTGTCGTGACAACGTCCTCGATGACGCAGACGCGCTTGCCCTTGACATCGGCACCCTCGGCGAGCTTGCAAGTGCCGTACGCCTTGGCAGCCTTGCGCACGTATGCCGCCGGGATACCCGTCTGCATGGACAATGCCGTCGCGATGGGGATGCCACCCATCTCCAGACCTGCCAGTACCTCGCTGCCCGCCGGGATGATCAGGCGCATGTACTGCGTGATGTCAGCCAACAACGTGGGATCGGACTCAAATAGGTACTTGTCGAAATATTCGTTGGATACCTGCCCCGAACGCAGTGTAAACTCGCCCGTGAGGTGCGCCGCCTCATAGATGCGCTTTGCTACTTCTTTATCCATACGCTACCGCCTTTTTCTTTTCTTTCATTATATCACAGACTACATCATAATGCAAATATTACGGCTTGCGTTCTTTTTGATCTTTGCGTTCCTTCACGACCTGCCGTGCGCGCGCGATGGCGAGCGCCTCGGGCGGTACGTCGTCCGTGATCGTCGAACCTGCCGCGACGAATGCGCCGCTGTGTACGGTCACGGGCGCGACGAGGTTGGTGTTGCAACCGACGAAGCTGCCGTCCTCGATGACGGTGCGGTGCTTGTGCTTGCCGTCGTAGTTGGCCGTGACGACGCCACAGCCGATGTTGACGCGTTCGCCGACGTCGGCGTCGCCGACGTACGACAGGTGCGGAACCTTGCTGCCTGTACCGACGTTGCTGTTCTTGATCTCGACGAAGTCACCGATGCGCACGTCGTCGGCGATTGCGGTACCCGGACGCAGATACGCGAATGGGCCGATCGTCACGCGGTCGCCCACGGTGGATCCTGCGATCACGGTGTGGATGATTGTACAGCCACCGCCGATCCGACTATCCGTGATCGTGACGTTGGGGCCGATGATACTACCTGCACCGATGTGTACCTTACCGCGTAGGATCACGTTGGGCAACAGCGTCACGTCGGCGCCGAACGACACATCGCCCTCGAGGAACACGCTGTTCGAGTCATACATCGTCACACCTGCAAGCATATGCAGCGCGTTGTTGCGCGCGTGATATGCTTGCAAGATGTGGTAGAGGTCGAGCTTGGTGCGCGCGGCACGCATCTCGTCCGCGCCGACGCGGTACACGCCGACGTTGCGTCGCAGTGTGCGCAGTACGGTTGCGCACTCCGACAGCATGTGCATATACGGCCGCTTGGTATCGGCGACTTGCAGCGCCGAGATCAGCGCCGCCGTGCGATACAGTCCGCAACCCCTATAGTGTCCCTCGATGCCTTTGCCCGCGGTACCTACGCCTACTTGCATGAGTGTGACGTCGTGTTTGTCGCGCAGATGTGCGGCATACATGTCGCGCAGCGAATCCGAGCGCAGCATACCGACGTGACCGTCGACGATGAGTACGTGCTCATACCGTTGCAGCAGCGGCATACATGCCTTGACCGCCGATAGATTGTCTGTGATCGATATGTGTTGGATGTGTTCGTAAGCAGAAACATCGTCTGCGACGTCTTTGTCCGACAGTATGACGGTGTGCGTGCCAAACACGCGCGTCGCGTGCAGTGCGTGTACGAGCAGTGTGCGGCCGCCTACGACCCACGCGCTCTGTTTGGTTGCGATCACCGCAATGAACAGGTTGTTCATACGTCCCTCCATATTCGTACATCGAATGCCTTAATACTTATACCTGTTTTGACTGTTGGAGTAATATGTGTAGAGATACTGCTGCGCGATCCCTTGGTACGGCGCGAATCGTTGCATGAGTGCGTCGATGTCATTGTCCTTGCAGTTTTCGCCGTCGCCGTAGAACTCTGCGACGACACGCTTGATCCATACATCTTTGGGACACACGTCGAGCCGATGGTAGCCGTACAGCAGGATGCAATCGGCGACCTTGCGCCCGATGCCATTGATGCCCATCAGTACCCGCGCCGCCGCATCGTTATCCAGCGTATGTAGAAGGGCGAGGTCGACCGCGCCCGACGCCACTTTTTGTGCCGCGTCGATGATGTATTTGTCGCGGTATCCCGCGCGAATCGGCGACAGTTCGGCGGGTGACAACGTACACAGGCGTTCGGGCGACGGAAACGTATACAGCGTGCAACCCATGAATGCAATGGGTTCGCCATAGAGTTCGCACAAGCGCCCTACGATGCCGCGTATGCGCATGATGTTGTTGCAGGCCGATATGATGAACGATACGACCGTCTCCCACGGCGACTGCCGCAGGATGTGTACCTCGCCGAGCGCGTCGATGGCGGGGCGCAACGCGTCGTCATCGTGCAGCATCGTTAGTATGTCCGCGTAGGGTGTGCCGGTATCCAAGTAATGCGCGACTGGGACGTCGTCATCGACCTCGACGCCACCGTCGGCGGCGCGCAGGAATACGGGTTTGTTATCGACGATCCCGACGTAGCCGCCGTGGTGCGCGATGAATCGAAACGCCTGACCGGAGGTCATGGTTTCTGCTAAAGCGATATGCGTTGGAATGAAATGCATTATTGTCTGGTGCGTTTGAGCGAAGTGATGCCCTTGATCTTTTGTAGTTGTTTGATGACGAAATCGAGTTGTTCACGCCCGCCGACCTCGATGCTGATGTCGATGAGCTGCAATGCATTCTTCTGCGTGCGCGCGTATATGACGGGCATATTGATGCTGGCCGTACGCAGCGTCGCGAGTACGTCCTCGACCGCGGCGTTGTTGCCTGTGAATACCATCTGTAGATTCGTCGAGTAGCGTTCAGACGATGTGCCGCTCCATCGCGTGTCGATCAGACGCTGATCCTCAGTTACGTTGAGTACGTTGATGCAGTCCGAACGATGCACGGTTACACCGCGTCCGCGCGTGACGAATCCGATGATGTCGTCGCCGTAGACAGGATTGCAACAGTGCGCCAAGTGGACTGAACAGTTGTCAAGTCCGCTCACGATGATCTCGTTGGTGCCGCGCTTGCCGTTGAGATGGATCGTCGCAGGTTGCGCTTCGGGGGGTTTCTCCTCGTGGAGCTGTTCTTTGACGCGCGTGACCACCTTGTTCGCAGGGAAACCGCCGTACCCAATGATGGCGAGCATATCCTCATACGAGTGCATACTGTGGCGTTCGAGCACGCTGTCGAAGGTCTCAGGCTTCTTGATAAGCTCGACGGGGATGCCTGCGCGTTTGAACTCGCGCTCGAGGATCTCTTTGCCGTGGGCGATGTTCTCGTCGCGGTGCTCTTTCTTGAACCACTCGTTGATGCGACGCTTGGCCGTCGAGGTCTTGATGATCTTGAGCCAGTCGCGCTTGGGGCCGTGCATGACGCTCGACGTGATGACGTCGACGATGTCGCCGTTCTGCAGCTTATACTCGAGGTTGACCATACGGCTGTTGACCTTGGCGCCCGTCATGCGATTGCCGATGGCCGAATGGACGGCGTAGGCATAGTCGATGGGTGTAGAATCCACGGGCAGTTTGTAGACGTCGCCCTTGGGTGAGAATACGAATACCTCGTCCGCGAAGAGGTCGACGCGCAACGTGCGCATGAACTCCTCGGCGTCGCCTGTGAAGTCCTTCTGCATCTCGATGAGATGGCGAATCCACTCGAGGTTATCGTCGAACGGCGACTTGCCGTCGGTACCTTCTTTGTACTTCCAGTGCGCGGCGATGCCGACTTCGGCGATGCGATGCATATCCCATGTGCGGATCTGCACCTCAAACGGCTTGCCAAAGGGCCCCATCAGCGACGAGTGCAGCGACTGGTACCGATTGGCCTTGGGCATGGCGATGTAGTCCTTGACGCGGCCGGGTATGGGCGTGAACATCTCGTGTGCCGCGCCGAGTACCTCGTAGCATTGACTCTGCACGTTGACGATGATGCGTACGGCGTAGAGGTCGAAGATGTCGTCGATGGGTGTACCCTGCGTATACATCTTACGATAGATCGAGTAGAAGTGCTTGACGCGTCCCTCGACGTGCGCTTCGATGCCCATCTCGACGAGCCTCTTTTTGAAGAGGTTCATGACCTGTTCGAGGTTGTGTTCACGCTCGATGCGCTTCTCTTGCACGAGTTCGGTGATCTCGGCGTAGGCGACGGGATCGAGATAACGTAAACACAGATCTTCGAGTTCCCACTTGATCTTAGAGATGCCCAATCGGTGTGCAATCGGCGCAAACACCTCCATGGTCTCGCGCGCCGTGATGAGTTGCTTCTCGCGCGGCTTGGACTTGAGCGTCTGCATGTTGTGCAACCGATCGGCAAGTTTGATGATGATGACACGGATGTCCTTGCTCATGGCGAGGAACATCTTTTGCAGATTCTCGATTTGCCGCTCCTCGAACGACGAGCTGTTGATCTTTTCGAGTTTGGTCAAGCCCTCGACGATCTCGGCGATGTGGTCGCCAAAGAACATGCGTATATCTTCATTGGTATACTTGGTGTCCTCGACGGTATCGTGCAGCAGTGCGGCGACGATGGAATCCGCGTCCATCTCGATCGAAGCGAGTATGCGCGCAACCTCCAACGGATGTATCACGAAGGGTTCGCCGCTCGCACGAGTCTGCTCGGCATGGGCGACGACGGCGATGTTGTATGCCTTTTCGATGAGCCAAAAGTCGCAGTGCGGATTATATGCCTTGATTTCCTGCTTCAATCGCTCGAATGATGCAACTATTCTGTCCATAGCGGTACATGGGTGTGGGTTATAGGAATGCCTATAACGCCGCAGATTCGGCGCGGCATTGCATTATCGCCGCGAATACGGTATAATTACTTAATCTCGATCGTTGGTCTTGATCGTAACAACACAACAGCATAACAACGGAGGTATTTATGGCATACCAACCGCAGTACACGGATATTAGGTATATATCGTCCAACGGACGCAAGCCTGATTTCAACAATATCCAGAAGGTCTTGCAGAAACAGCAGCCGTCGCGCTACACGTTGTTCGAGTTCTTCCACAACAGTGAGCTATACGAGACCGTCACGGCCGACAAATCCTACGACGCGGCCGATCCGTACGCAGCGCAGAAGCGCGCCGTCGACGCGTTCGCACGCATGGGCTACGACTACGCCAACATCTATGCATCGAGCGATTTCTACTTCAAACGCCCCGAGCATACGGGTAAGAGTACGTACTCCATCAGCGAGGGTTCGTTGATCTACGACGAGGGCAGTTTCAACGCGTATGAGTGGATCGAGCCTGAGGATTGCGAATACGGCGCGTTGGAAGTGTTGTCGGCATACATGCCCGACGGTATGCGGCTGATGGCGGGCAGCCCGGGCGGCATCCTCGAGAACGCCATTGCCATCATGGGCTACGACAACCTGTGTTATCTGCTCGCCGACGAACCCCAGATGACGAAAGCCGTGTTCGATCACATTGGCGAAAGACTCTTCAGGTATTATCAGCGCGTACTACAGTGCGATGGCGTGGGCATCATCATGTGCAACGACGACTGGGGCTTCAAGACGCAGACCATGTTGTCCATCGCCGACATGCAAAGACTCGTATTCCCGTGGTACAAGAAGATCGTGCAGCTCGCACACGACGCGGGTCGCCTGGCGGTGCTGCATTCGTGCGGCGCGTTTATGGACATTGTGCCCGACATCGTCGACATAGGATTCGATGGTCGCCACTCGTACGAGGACGCGATCTTGCGCGTCGAGGACTGCTATGCGCGGTGCCACAACGAATTCGCAATCCTCGGCGGCATCGATGTCGATTATATTATACGCTCCGAACCTGCGGATGTCTACAACCGCAGCCGCACCATGCTCGCGAATGCGGCGACAGGCTATGCGTTGGGTTCAGGCAACAGCATACCGACCTACGTACCCACCGAGCGCTTCTCTGCGATGATCGCCGCCGCATTATACGATTGATAGGGGATTTCTATGGATAAGCAGTACAACGATGTGAAAGATTTTTATATCAAATACGATGTACCCTATGCGGACAAACCCACGCCCATGCCGCTCGAACGCGCGTTGCAGCGCGACGGTTGGCTGCGCGAGGAACTCGGCGAGTTCGTTGAGGCTGCCGAGCAAGGCGACCTCGTCGAACAGGTCGATGCGATGATCGACGTGATCTATTTCGCACTCGGCAACCTCGTCGAGATGGGGGTACCGCCCGACGCGATCTGGGACATCGTTCACACGGCCAATATGAGCAAAGATAGATCGGGGCAAACACTGCGCGGCCCCGACGGCAAGATCATCAAGCCCGACGATTGGGTGCCGCCGAATGAGGGCATCCAGCGCGTGATCGAAGGGCTATCGAATTGATTCTCAATACAACCCCTCCATGAATCGCTTGACGCGGCCACTCATGCAGTTCAATAGCTCGGCGGCCGATGCGTCGCCCTGCA
Organism: uncultured Eubacteriales bacterium; assembly: GCA_964412285.1. Lineage (GTDB taxonomy): Bacteria > Bacillota > Clostridia > Monoglobales > CAYZNM01 > CAYZNM01. The sequence goes on from CAYPOE010000039.1 coordinate 11,634, forward strand.
CGTAGTCGTACATGAGTCGCCCTTCCTCGAAACACAGGTCGTCGTGGAGCGGGAAGTATTCGTGTTCGCAGAACATGCCGAACGATACCATGCGGTAACTGCCGTGTACCTGTGTGTCGTGCGACACGACCTCGGTTGCCGACGTATAGCCGTTGACCACGGCCTCGCGTATGCCCTCGAGTGACAGTTCTTTCGCGAACGCGTAGGTGTAGGTCTGGCCGAAGTTGGTCTGCCCAACGGTGCCGTGCGAATCCGATGAGCCTACGATGGGAACATTCAGCCCTTTGGCGCGCGCCTCGTGCCAGAGGGCTGCCTGCATGTTGTTCTCGATGAACGATTGTCCGCCGAGCAGCTCGAACGCCTCGAACGGCTTATCCTTGAATAGCTGCCACGTGAAGTGATCGGCGATGTGATAGACATTGGCCAACCAGTGCGGATGCGGGAAGATGCCGAAGCCGCCAAATTCGCGGATTTTATCGAACGCCCAAATGCACGAGGCATACGCGAACTTGTCGAATTCGTCCGACAGTATGAGTTTCTTTGCAATTGCGTTGACTTCGGCCTCGTAGCGCGCGAGATTGTCGTACGCCGCCGTGTTGACCGAATAGTCGCCGCCGATGTGTACGATGTGGGTATGATTGCGCGGCAGATGCACTTCTTCGCCCATCAACATGCACATGTCCGTCTTGACGTCCTTAAACGCATTGCGGGCGAGCAGCGACGGGTAGTGCCTGC
>CAYPOE010000040.1:0-12316 GCA_964412285.1 uncultured Eubacteriales bacterium
AAGGATTTGGGTACGGGCAAGCAGCAGAAGATCACGATCACAGCGTCGTCCAACATGAGCGAGGCCGACATCCAGAAGGCCGTCGACGAAGCCGAGCGGCACGCGGCTGAAGATAAGGCCGCCAAAGAAGAGGTTGAGACCGTCAACAATGCCGAACACCTCGTCTACCAGTGCGAGAAGGCGCTCAAGGACATCGGCGACAAGGTCAGCGACGCCGAGAAGTCCGAGATCACGGCGGTCATCGAGGACGTCAAAGACGCCCTGAAAAACAAAGACATCGCCAAGATCAAAGACAAGACCGAGGCATTGCAGAAGCACTTCTACGAGTTGTCGCAGAAGCTCTATCAGCAGCAAGATCCCAACGCCAACGATGGCAGCGGCGGTACGCAGCGTAGCGACTACAGCTCTGGCGACGGCACGGTCGACGCGGACTACACCGTCGACGACGATAAATAATGCAGTCAATCATCAAGTTTGTGTGGACGATGGCACGATAGAATCATCGTCCACACTTGCACGCTATAAAATAGGGGGTAGCGTATGTCGCAGCGTATTGTCATAACCAATGTGAAAGACGGCCAGTACAAAGACGTCAACCTCAACACGATGTTTGACCCCGACCACGCGCACGAACACGCGTACGCGTTCTCGAACTGCACAATGGCTTCGCCATTCATGGGCAACAAGCTGTTCGTCACGTCGTACGTGTTGCCGCCCAAGAAGTACAACTATCCATATCACTATCACGCCGGCATGGAAGAAGTCTTTTATATCATCAGCGGCACGGGCGTCCTTCAGACGCCTGACGGCGAGGTTGAAGTCAAAGAGGGCGACGTCGTCGTCATGCCGTGCGGCGAGGGCGGCGCACATCGGCTATACAATCCGTCCGACGATACGCCACTCGTCTATCTCGACGTGGACGCGGCGCAGACGCAAGACGTGGTATTTTACCCCGAGACGGGCAAGGTGCGCGTGATGACGCAACAGTGCATGAAGTCGTTCAAGCTCGACAGCGAAGTCAACTTCCTCGACGGCGAATGACGCGAATAACGGCGCGGGGCAATACGCAGCGGCGGCAATACTCATACGCAACACAGGAACCACGGTGACAATGAATGGCAGACAAACGTGACTATTACGAGGTGCTAGGCGTCGACAAGGGCGCGAGCGCCGACGACATCAAAAAGGCGTACCGCAAATTGGCCAAGACGCACCATCCCGACCTCAATCCCGGAGACGCGGACAGCGAGGCGCGATTCAAGGAGATCAACGAGGCATACTCGGTACTATCCGACGACGCGGCGCGAGGGCGCTACGACCGACACGGCTTCTCGGGCGTGGACGGCAACGCCAATCCGTTCGGCGGTGGTGGCGGATTCGGGGGATTCGGCGGATTCGACACCGAGATCGATCTCGGCGACATCTTCGGGTCGTTCTTCGGCGGCGGCGCGCGTACGCAAAATCGCAACGGCCCGCGCAAGGGCGCGGACATCGAGCTGTACTTAGACCTCACGTTCGAGGAAGCCGCGCTCGGCTGTGAGAAGTCGATCAGCGTGTCGCGACGCGAGGCGTGTGCGACCTGCGACGGCAGCGGCGCCAAGGCAGGTTCGGGCGTCGAACCGTGCAAGACCTGCGGCGGTACGGGGCAGGTGCGGCAGACGCAGCGCACCATGCTCGGCAACATGGTCAACATTGCGACCTGTAACGCGTGTCGAGGTACGGGCAAGATCATCAAGGAGCCGTGTCAGACCTGCAAGGGCGACGGGCAAGTTGTCAACACCAAGCGGCTCAATGTGAAGGTACCCGCCGGCATCGACAGCGACCAAACCATGCCGCTGCGCGGCGAGGGCAACGCGGGCGTACGCGGCGGCCCGTCGGGCGACCTATTCGTGACCGTACGCATCAAGCCGCACGTGTTGTTCGAGCGGCGGGGCGTAGACGTATACTGCAACGTGCCGATCACGTTCGTGGAGGCCGCGCTCGGCTGCGAGATGGAAGTGCCGACGCTCTACGGCAAGGCCAAGGTCAAGGTACCCGAGGGTACGCAGAACGACACGACGTTCCGGCTGCGCGGCAGCGGCATCGTACGACTCAACAGCCAGAACAAGGGCGACCAGTTCGTACGCGTACAGGTCGAGGTACCCCGACACCTGTCCGAGAAACAAAAGACGCTGCTCCGCGAGTTCGGCGATATACAGGGCAACAACAATTACCAGAAGAAAAAGGGTTTCCTGAACAAGATGAAGGAAACATTGGGATTATAAAACGTACGTTTTATACGTTTGGCACGTTTGCCGCATCTTTGGTTGTACGACAAAGGTGCGGCAACAGTCGTTTCGCACGCCCTACTTGCATAGTCTTTGCGTTCTTATTTGCACCCGCTTGTATATTCTTTACGTTCTTATTTACAATAGTACATATTGGTGCTATAATCATAGAAGGAGGTATAGACTATGACTATACGAGAACTATTGGACAAGTACGCGTCCGAATCTACGGCGGCGCTGCGCGGCTGGATCCGCTCCATACGCGTGAGTAAGAACGTCGGCTTCATCATGCTCAATGACGGCAGCACGTTCCAGAACGTGCAGATCGTGTTCGAGCAGATCCATAACTTTGACGAGATCTCCCGCGTAAACGTGGGCGCAAGTATAGAGGTAAACGGTAATATTGTGCTGACCCCGGGCGGTCAGCAACCCTTCGAGATCAACGCCACGGCGATTACACTGCTCGGCGCGTCGACGCCCGACTATCCGCTGCAGAACAAGCGCCACAGCTTCGAGTATCTGCGCTCGATCGCGCACCTGCGTCCGCGCAGCAACACCTTCTCGGCTGTATTCCGGATCCGACACGCGGCTTCCATGGCGTTGCACAACTTCTTTGACGAGAACGGCTTCACATTCGTTCATACCCCGGTCATCACGGCCAATGACGGCGAGGGCGCGGGCGCGCTGTTCACCGTCACGACACAGGCCGACGAGTTCACCGCGACGGGCAAGGCAGACTGGGACGCCGACTACTTCGGTAAGCGCACGTATCTGACGGTCACAGGGCAACTCGAGGCCGAGGCGCTCGCGATGGCGTTCGGCAAGGTCTACACGTTTGGCCCCACGTTCCGCGCCGAGAACTCGAATACCGTGCGCCACGCGTCGGAGTTCATCATGATCGAGCCTGAGATGGCGTTCGCTGACTTGCAAGAGAACATGCGCGTGTCGCAAGCCATGACCAAGGCACTCATCAACGGCGTGTTGCAGCGTTGCCCGAACGAGATGGACTTCCTGAACGAGCGCATCGACAAGACGCTGCTCGAGCGACTGCAAGCCGTCGCGTCGGCCGACTTCGGTCACATCACGTATACCGACGCGATCGCAGAGATGGAGAAGGTCAACGACCAATTCGAGTATAAGGCCAAGTGGGGCATCGACCTCCAGACCGAGCATGAACGCTTCATCAGCGAACAGCTCTTCGGCAAGCCCGTATTCGTCACGGACTATCCCGCCGAGTTCAAGTCGTTCTATATGCGGCAGAATGAGGATGGCAAGACCGTCGCGGCCATGGATATGCTCGTGCCGTACGTCGGCGAACTCATCGGCGGTTCGCAGCGCGAGGAGCGCTACGACCGACTCGTCCATCGCATGAACGAGCTGGGTATGCACACCGAGCCGCTGCAGTGGTACCTCGACCTGCGCAAGTACGGTGGCTGCGTCCACAGCGGCTTCGGCATCGGATTCGAGCGCGCGATGATGTACCTCACAGGGATACAGAACATCCGCGATGTATCGATCTTCCCGCGCACCGTGGGCACTTGCGAATATTAATCAAACCGCGCGGCAGGGGTATTTCCCCTGCCGCGCAAGATATGGGTAGAACGTATGATGTACTTATGGATCATTCTCGGCGTCATCGCACTCGTGTTGTTCAGCAAGCGCGGAGACTTCGTCATGTTTTATGCACAGCAGGCCTATGCTGCGGGCGATGACGAGGGCTGCATGAAGCTGTTGGCGCGTGCCAAAAAGATCGGCGGCATGAGCCTCAATTCGCGCATGGTGCATGGGTTTCTGCTGTTCCGTTTGGGCGCGTACGAGGATGCGCACAAGGAATTCAAAGAGATCCGCCACTACGCGCGCAACAAAGAGCAAAAGATGCGCATTCGCATGACGCACGCGCTTGTGTACTGGAAGCGCGGCGAGCTTGACGACGCCGTGGAGATGCTCGAAGGCGTCGTGCAGGGCGGTTTCGTGAACACGGCCGTATACGGCAGCCTCGGCATGTTCTACATTCTCAAGGGCGACCTCGACAAGGCGCTCCGATTTAATACCATTGCCTACGAGTACAACAGCGACGACGCGACGATCGTCGACAACATGGCGTACAACCACTACCTGCTCGGCGACTACGACAGCGCGCGCAAGTACTATGAGGAATGCATCAAGCTCGACGCGCGTTTCCCCGAGTGCTACTATTTCTACGGCAAGCTGCTGATCGAGGCGCTGGGTGAACGCGAGAGGGGTTTGGAACTGCTGCATACCGCATTGAGCAAACGCTTCACGGCTGCGGGCATCGTCGACAAGCAAGAGGTCGAAGCGTACATCCGTCAAATCGACCCGGCCGCCGCGAAATAGACGGCATTGAAAAGGCTTCCCGCTACGAGGAAGCCTTTTTTGTTTTGTTTGATATACTCGCGCCTCTTGTTGCAATCGTCTACAACCGTCCCGCCAACTGCAACAGGTACTTCTCGACGCTCGGCAACTCGTACCCGCGGTTCGCGACTGCCGCCTTGTCGCCGTCGTACCGCGCGTATCCCGCGCCGCGCACCGCGAACACGCCCAAACCCTTCGTGTATGCGGCGACTTCCTGCGCGTAATCCTTCGATGTATGCAGCGGCACGGTACCCGACACGGTCAACGCATCCTCATCGGCACACATCTCGTCCATCGTTGCGCGCATGACGCCGAGGTCGTACGTCGCGCGCCCGGCCTTGTCTGCGGGTATGCTCAACGTATAATGCAGCATGGGTTCTAACAAATCCGTATCGCACTGCGTGAGCGCGTGGATCACGGCGACAGGCACGGTGCGCCGGAAGTCCGACGGCGTACTGTCGACCGAGCTGTAGAACGCGTCGGTGAGCGTGACGCGCAGATCGGTGAGTTCCCAGCCGTAGAGGCCGTGCTTGACCATGCCCATCACACCTTCGCGCACCGCGTTCTGGAATGGCGTCTGGAGGTAGCCGTAACTGACCGCGCTCTCGTAGATTACACCCGCCCCTTCGGGCAGCGGCTCGATCTCGAGCGTCACCGTGGCCGGGAGTCCCGCCACGCGCCACGGCGCGACGCCCGTCGCGGCGGCCGCGGGTTTCTCGCGGAAGATGGTCTGCGGCTCGGTCAGGTACAGGTGTATGCCGTAGCGATCCAACGCCAACTGCGTCAGAATCTCGATCTGCACGCGTCCGAATACGCGGAGTTCGAGCGCATTCGTCTGTTCGTTGACCCCGAACCCGAGCAGTGGATCCTCCATGCACAGCTGCTTGATCACGGTCAGCAGCGTATCGCGCGGCACGGTATCGTCCGACGTCACGCGTACGAGCAACATGGGTTCGGCGAACGTCGCGACTTGGACGGGCGGCGGCGCGTCGCCCAATACGCTGCCCACGGCTATCTGTTCGCGCACGGGCAATACGGCGATGTCGCCGCACGGCACGTATCCCGTGCCGCGAAGCTGTCCGCACTGTGGCGTGAACAGATTGGTCACGCGGAATGTGTGTTGGGCGCCGTATACATTGATGGTGCGGCGCACTGCCACGCCGCCGCCGTACACGCGTGCGTAGACGATGCCGCCCAACTTGGGATGGAACTCCAACTTGTACACCAACGCGCTATCGCAGGTCTGCGACGCGTCGGCGCAAGGCAATTCGGCCGTCAGCGCATCCATCAGCTCGATCACGCCGACGCCGTCGAGCGCCACGCCCGCGTATACCGGGTAGATCCGGCCACACGCCACGCCGCGCAGATACGCGTCGTACCTCGCCGCCGGGTCGACGTTGGCGCCGTCGAGGTACGCTTGGGCGTAGGCGTCGTCGGCTTCAAACAATCTGTCGTTCACATCGTCGCACGCGTCGAGCGGCAACGTCGCCACACCTACGCCGTCGATGCGTTGGCGCAGCAGCGCCGCGCCCGTGAGCTGCGCGCGGATCTGCGCCAGCACGGCGTATGCGTCCGCGCCCAAGCGGTCTAACTTGTTGATGAAAATCAGTGTCGGTATACGCAGCGCGGACAGCGCCTGCCACAGCACGCGCGTCTGCGACTGCACCCCTTCTTTGGCCGACAGCACGAGCACAGCCGCGTCGAGTACGGTCAGCGACCGTTCGACCTCGGCGATGAAGTCCATGTGCCCGGGCGTGTCGAGTATATTGACTTTGGTATTGTTGTACTCGAATGATACGGTACTCGCGCGCACCGTGATGCCGCGTTCGCGCTCGACCTGTAGGTAATCCGCAGTCGTATCACCGTGGTCGACGCGTCCGAAGTGGCGCAGTGCGCCTGCGTTATATAACATAGCCTCGGTCAACGTCGTCTTACCGGCGTCGACGTGCGCGACTATGCCCAAATTGATCGTCCTCAAATATGGCCTCCGTCTTGATTGGCTTACGCCCGGAGGCGTAAGGCCTACATTGTCCTATACCTCTTCATCGTGATGACTGCCATATTTATACCGCTCCTTTCGGACTGTGATTGGTCACAGTATATCACGCGCATGACGCGGATGTCAACAGCCATCTCAAGAAATGCCATTGTATTGCCTATAGACAACGCCACCATTGTATGCTATACTAGATCATAAGATAAGCGAGGTTTATGATGTTGTGTAACAAGCATATTCGATTTGTCAGGTTAGTTAGCTCTGCGCATGGGAACGGGCGAAGCGTGTAGCAGGGCGTAATGCGATATAGCAGATTGCTTTGGCAATCTGTGATCCTTCGCCGATGAATCCGCAACGGGGCATATCACAGGTATGCTTATTTCGTTGTGCCATTCATCGGCTTACGTTAGGGCTACGGGCATCTTGTCCGTAGCCCTTTTTGTTTTACAAACCATCACATAGCATCTCACGGAGGCATCTATATGAGTCTACTCACAGTAACCAACTTAACCCATGATTTTGGCGGCAACGTGATCCTGCGGAACGTCAACTTCGAGCTGTTCAACAAAGAGCGCATGGGTCTCGTCGGACACAACGGCAGTGGCAAATCGACGCTGCTCAAGATATTGATTGGCGACATGGTGCAAGAGTCAGGCGACGTCTGGTGGCACCCGAAGGCCAACGTCGGCTACCTCGACCAGTACGTCGAGATCGATACGTCGCACGATGTGCGCTCGTACTTGCAGACCGCATTCAAACGCCTGTACGAACTGGACGAGCGATACCACGCGCTCAACGAAGAGTTGGAGCGCCACCCCACCGACGAACTGATTCGCCAAGCCGCGTCGGCGCACGCAATCCTCGACAAGGCGGGCTTTTACGAACTCGACACCTATATCAACAAAGTATGCAGCGGCCTCGGCGTGACTGCGCTCGGCATGGACACACCCGTCGAGCATCTGTCGGGCGGGCAGCGTGCCAAGGTCATCCTCGCAAAACTGCTGCTCGAGAACCCCGACGTACTGCTGCTCGACGAGCCGACCAACTTCCTCGACCGCGCCCACATCGACTGGTTGACCAAGTATCTGAAATCATTTGAAGGGGCATTCATCGTCGTATCGCACGACTTTGACTTCCTCGACAGCATCACGACTTGCATCTGCGACATCGAAAACCTCGCCGTATCGCGCTATAAGGGCAACCTCACCGCTTATCTGCAATACAAGAACAAACGCAAAGAGCAGTATATCAAAGAGTACACAGCACAACAGAAGTTCATCGAAAAGACCGAGGACTACATCCGCCGCAACAAGGCGCGCGCGTCGACGTCGAACATGGCGAAGTCGCGCGAGAAGATGCTCGCCAAGGTTGAGCGTATGGCGCCGCCCAAGAACGTCAGGAAAGTCCACTTCCGCTTCAAGTATACGCCGCTCACGACCGAGACTGCGCTCGAAGTCAAGGATTTGAAGGTCGGCTACTACTACCCAATCCTGCCGCCGATCAGCTTTACGCTCAAGACAGGCAAGCGCATGGTCGTCACGGGCTTCAATGGCGTCGGCAAGTCGACGCTGATCAAGACGCTGATGGGCGATCTGCCCGGCATGGGCGGTACGTTCAAGTTCGGCGAACGCGTGGTCTGCGGCTACTTCCGGCAGGATACAGTCTGGGAGAACGACGCGGTCACGCCGTTCCAGTTCATCTCGTCGCTGTATCCCAAGTTCACGAAGAAAGAGGTCTACGCGGCGCTGGCGAAAGTGGGCATCACGAACGAACACATCGAGCAGCAACTCTCGACGCTCTCAGGCGGAGAGCAAGCCAAAGTCCGCATCTGCCACCTGATGCTCACGCCGTGCAACCTACTCGTACTCGACGAGCCGACGAATCACCTCGACATCAATACCAAAATCGCGTTTGAAGAAGCGATTGCGGCGTTCGAGGGCGGATTGATTTTGATCTCGCACGACCACAACTTCTACGCGCCGTTTGTCGACGACGTACTCGACATCGCCAAGTTGATCGTCAAATAGAGCCATTACCAAAAATGCTTTGGCAATGCCTTGCAGCAGTTGCTTTTTCCTGCAAGGCATTGCCGACTCAACTGCGCTATACTCTCTATGAGGCGAGAGACGTGGAATGGATCCAAAAAATGAACGACGCGATTGCCTATACCGAGTCACATATCCAGGAAAAGATCAGCATCAAGGATGTGGCTCACATAGCTTGCTGTTCTGTGTTGCGGTTTCAGCGCATGTTTGCTTTTGTAACGGATGGTACCGTGCCGGAATACATTCGACGCAGGAGAATGTCGATGGCGGCCGATGAATTATGCAAGAGCGATATAAAAGTGATCGATCTGTCATTGAAATACGGTGATGTCACGATAGGACTCAATATTGGTTGAAATTATGACCGGTTTACGGTACAATTTTAGTAAGGATTATTTATATAATAGGGGGTAAATATGAACGAAAAAATATTGCAGCAGCTTAACGATAGAAATGATAAAATCATTGCAGCTATCATATCGAAAGCAAAAGCTGTTTGCCCGAACTCTATTGCATTTATGGGAATAACAGGTTCATTTCTCACAGGGGAAATGCACGAAAAATCAGATCTGGATTTGTTTATTGTTACAAACGACGATGATGGCTGGAAATTAGCATTGGGCTTTATTATTGATGATGTAGGCTTCGATGTTTATTGCCATTCTTGGGAGAGGCTTGAGGAAATGGCGCAGTACAATGCTCCATTTGTATCAAAATTGTTAAACCTCAATTTTGTTTATTGCTCCGATGATGAGCACATGCAAAGGTACATGGAATTAAGGGAAAAGCTGGGGGAAACCATGGCCTCTCCGTTTGACAAGGTTGATTTAGAAAAGACAAAAAAGCATTGGGATGAGGCATTAAAGTCGTATGCTGATGTTATGATGGAAGATGATTATCACGCGTGCAAACATGCCTCTTGTTATGTGATAAATAAAATTGAGTATTGTCTATATACGCTTAACAAATCCTATGTAAAACTCGGGATTAAGCATATGCCTGACGAAGTTTGCAGTATGGAAAAGCTGCCGCGCTATTTTAATCAGCGTTATTACGATTTAATAAAAGCTGATACGGTAGGCGCAATAAAGCAAAGTGCAACTATGTTAATGAATTGCGTCAAGAAATACTTAGATGAAATTGAACGTGATTTTACGTCTAAGAAAAGTATCAGTTCGGATTGTCTTGCGGGCACATATGAAGAGATCGTTTCAAACTGGAAGAACAAGATGAGCCTTGCTGCACAAACCAATGATACGTATCTTTCTTTCATGACGGCTGTTAGTTGTCAGTCGTTTTATGATTACATGTATAAAGAATACGATATAGACAGGATTGACCTCATGCAACATTTTGACGTCAATGATTTGTCTGCGTCTGAAAAAGCCTTCAATGTCGCCATGAATGAATATAAACAGTTATATGTAAAAACCGGCACACGAATTTTACATTATAGCAATGTGGACGAATTTGTGTTGGATTACTTAAAGTGAGATTATGAGCATAATCCTTTGTGCTATCTAAAACCATTTTCACTACTGGCAAGCAATGCACTTGGTATACCAAATGCAATATTGTGCTTGTTGGGTTGCACCCAAACCCGCTGAGGAATAGTCTTTCTACCATTTTTCTAAACGCACATTCTGTGCTTGCTACGGTTACACCTTTCCCAGCTTAGTCCTATTATAACATCAGCGTACGGCTACGAGTCTCCCGAGGCTTTTGCCCGCGCGTTCCAGGCCTTTCACGGCACATCGCCCACAAGCGCCCGTAAACTCGGCAGCTTTGTCGACTATCCACGCGTCTCATTTCAAATCACCATAGACGGAGGGAATTTTGCCATGGGAACCAAGCCAATCGTGCGCATTGAAGAGCATACGTATGTGATGCAGATGTTCTTGTTTGATGGCGAGGGGGATCGGGAATCATTCTTGGGCACAAACGTCTGCGAAGCGCCTAAGGGATTGTTCTTGGTCGGCGACGTCGCGCTCAACGAATGCAACGACGACGGAAGCATAGACGTCGGCGCATCCATGCAGACGGCGCATGGCGTGATGGCCGCATGTTTGAACGAGATCGGCGGTTATGCGCTCACACTCGAAGAGCGCCCTTGGAGCGGTCGAGGATGATCGCGGTTTGGCTGGCTTCAAACTTTGGCTTCCGATCAAGAAAGTGATCAAGAAAGTGTGAGAAAATATCAAGGATTTCATTCTCTTCTTCAAGCGTTAATGAACGGTGATTGCCCACATATTTCAAGCAGCCGTATTCCCCCATCCCTTCGCGCTTCAACGTTGTGAATGTTTGATTTGAAAGTAATACAATACCCCCTGCACTGTAGTGAAAAAAGAGTCGATAACCGTGGCAACTCACTGGTTATCGACTCTGCATCTGTTTTACCCGCTTCTATACCGCATTATTTTTTTATTGTCATCATCTTTTAACGATGAATTGGCAATGCAGAGAACAATAGGTACAATGCCCATGCAGATCATGGTAGGTATGGAACTCGATTTGTTTCGATCTTATTTGTTTCGATCTTATTTGTTTCGATCTTATTTGTTTCGATATTCACCCAAACCTCCACCACGGGGGTACGCCATACCAATGCTCATGCCGCCTGTTCGTCTGAAAGCAAAAACGTGCTTGAAAAGTCAAGTAAAAAATGTAGCGCCATAACCGGTATTAAACTGCCGCAAAGCAAGAATAAACACATCAACACCGCCCCCGTTACCCCTGTCTTTATAACCCCTTGCACGCCTTGGTAGAAGTGTACGATTCCGAATACAACACTCGGAATCAAAATTATGAGGTATATCGGAATGCCGGGGAATGCTGCTTGCAGAATGAATGCCGCAAATCCCCTGTAAAGAATTTCTTCGCAAGCACCAGCACTGAAAGCGACAAGACAAAACATCCACTTTTCTTTTTTGTCCGAGGCAATATGTTAATTGCCCCTGCATTTTTGTCATCTGCAAGGTATTTTTTTGCTTCTTCCCTTTGTTTTGCATGAATGAGTGGAACAACAGACTGGTACAGAAAAAATACACACCCGAATCCACATACGGCAAGAGCTGTGACAGTAATCCAGATGTTGTATTGAAAATTGAATAGCCGTAAACCGATGTCTTGGGGGCTTATCCCCCCAATCAAGCACATAATGAAAACAGCTAACGCACTCCCCCAAAGATACACGATGGATTGCCAATAACGCTTGCACCTGATTTTCTCCGTGATAACGACATCCCTATCTTTGGCCTTTTTCTTTTGTGATAGATCGTCTACCATCGGCATTACGGAGAAGACAAGTAATATTGCTAAAAATACAATGTACATTGCAGCTCCTCCTCAAAGCATTTGTTTCAATCTCTTTGCCAAGCCTTGAAATCGTCGATTTTCATGGAGCGCAGAAAAAGCAGGATTGTTGATTGTAGCATCTACCATGCCTTGCTTTATTGATTGTTCGTCAAGAGGAAACTCCGGCATTCCAAAAGGACGCTCCCTTAACTGCCCATCGCGGAACTCGTTAATAAGAGTAAAGAAATGATCTTCCCTTACTGTCAGTGGGAAAATGTCGCCCGTTGCAACTTCGGTATAGGTTTCCAACATGGCAAGGGATTTCTCTGTATTTCCAATTG
>CAYPOE010000041.1:0-12278 GCA_964412285.1 uncultured Eubacteriales bacterium
GTGCGACAGTCTGACCCGCACCGCGTTCATCGTGGGAGTCTGGTGCCTCGACATCAACCCCTTCGTCGGCATTGCCGAGACCAAGGCGATGGCCATCGACAACATCGTACATATGATACGCGGCTATCACGCGTGCAGCGCGTGCGACCACATCGTGTTGAGCTGGGTCATGAGCGAGCGCACGATGCAAAAGATCTCAACCGCACTCCATGGTGTTGAACTGGATATTTACAGAGTAACACTGGTCTGCGATGAGAAAGCCTTGGTCGACAGATGGCACAAAGATACGACGACAGAGTGGCGAATAGATACGTGGTTACAGGAAAGCATAAAATCAATCCCAAGCTATCGCAGTCGCACCGATACCATCATCATCGACACGAGCGACGTATCGCTACGCGATACAGTCGAACACATCTACAGGACATTGCTATGACCACATTTGATACGATCATCATTGGCGGCGGGCCTGCGGGTCTGACCGCCGGACTCTATGCCGCACGCGCCGGACGTTCGGCCGCCATCATCGAACGCATGTTCCCGGGCGGACAGGCGGTCAACGAACACCGCGTCGACAACTATCCGGGGGTGCCCGGGCAAAGCGGTATGGCCATCGCCGACGCGATGCGGCAGTCGGCCGAGGACAGCGGTGCGCTGCTGCTCTCGAACGAGGTTGTCGCCGTCGACTACTACGCGTCGCCCAAGGCCGTGACGCTGGCAATGAAGCACGAGGGACAGACTGTACTATACGCCCACGCCGTCGTACTCGCGACGGGCGGTTCGCCGCGTATGCTGGGTCTGCCGGGTGAGACCGAACTCACGGGACGCGGTATATCCTACTGCGCGACCTGCGACGGTGCGTTCTTCCGTGGCAAGACCGTGGCCGTGATTGGCGGCGGCAACGTCGCGCTCGGCGACGCCGTATACCTCGCGCACCTCTGCGATACCGTATACCTCGTGCATCGTCGCGACACGTGGCGTGCCGACAGCGCCGTGCAGCGGGAACTACTGCCGCACATCGAGAGCGGCAAAGTCGTACCTGTGTACAACGCCATACCCACGGCGCTGCTTGGCGACAAGTCGCTGACGGGCGTCGAGATCCGCGACGTGCAGACGGGCGATACGCGTACGCTCGACGTGGCGGGCTGCTTCGTCGCGATTGGCTACACGCCGAACAATGCGCTCTGCGACGGCATACAGTGCGACAGCGACGGCTACATCCTGACCGATGAGCAGATGCGTACGAACATCCCGGGCGTCTACGCGGCCGGCGATATACGCCAGAAGCATCTGCGCCAGATCATCACGGCGGCGGCCGACGGCGCAGTCGCCGCATTCGGCGGTTAGCGTGCGGATAAGTATTGCAGAGAACCCTGTTATTGACTGCACGGCGCGGGTTGACAACACCGCTGTCGGCGTGTATAATGATATATACGTTAAAGAATGCGGCAGTTATACATGCAGCAGTCATGCGGCAGTCATAAAGGAAAATCATTATGAAGATTGAGCGTATCAGCGCGAACAAGATAAAAGTGACGTTGACTGTGGAGGATCTGCGCGAGTGGGACATCGACATCGACGCGATCAGCTATAAGTCCCCGGCCACAGAGGAGTTGTTCTGGAACATGATCAAAAAGGCGGAAGCCGAGGCCAACTTCTACATCGATGGCTCACAGCTCGTCGTAGAGGCCATGCCCGCATCGGGCGACGGGTTCGTCATGATCATCACCAAGCTCGACGATGCGGGTACGCGGCTTCAACGCTACGTCAAGGCGCGCGTACGGCGCAACGAACGTGTGGCGCGGCGCAGTGTGGCGCGAACCGTCTACACGCCCATGGTCTATCGCTTCCGTACACTCGACGACGCGATGGACGCGTGTGCCGCGATTGATAGCCGCTTCGTCGGACAGAGCAGCCTGTACGCACTCGGCGGCGACTTCTTCCTCACCCTCGAGCTACAGACCCCGCTCTGCGGCGACGACATCCGCACGTTGCTCGTCGACTTCGCCGAAATGGTCGACAACCCGGGCATACAGCAGGGTATGCTGACCGAACGCGGCGATTGTATCCTGTCCACCGACGCGGTCGCATTGCTCGCACGCACAGGTTCGGCGTAATTCCCATGATACGATGGATGAGGCGCGGCACGATCCGCGCACATAGCCAACACATCCGCACGGCGCCTACATGGTTCATGATAGGCGTTTTTGTGTTGTACTTCCTATTCATGCCTGTAGTCGCGTACGCGACCGACGGCGATGCGGATGCGTCCGGGGTTGCGGAGGACGGCGCAAATGCCACGGTTGAGGACGGCGTCGATCCAGCCGACGACGCCGACGCCGATACGGCGGAGGAGATCGTCACCACCGGACGCCCGACGTTCCCTGCGTTAGACAGCAGCATGGGCGTGATACTCACGGGCGATGGCGAGATCATGTACGAACAGAACGCCGATGCTGTAATTTCCCGCGCCGACGGCGCTACGCTCATGGCCGCGTACGTCGCGATCCGCAACGCGCACCCCACCGATCCCGTCGTGTTCAACAACGCGATGCGCATGGCGTATTCGACGCGCCAGAAGAACCTCTCTATGATGGAGGGCGAGAGCGTGACGGTGGGTTGGTTGTTGCGCGCGATGCTGCTCGGCAACGCCAACGATGCGGCATATGCGCTCGCGATCCATGTCGCGGGCAGCGTCGAGGGCTTCACCCAACTCATGAACGCCGCGGCCGAGACGCTCGGCATGACCGATACGCTGTACGTCGACCCCTACCTGACCGAGGGTGGTACGACGTCGGCGCGCGACCTGTCGCTGCTGCTCGATAAGGTGATGCAGTACAGCGAACTCTACGACGTACTGTCGTTGGCGCGATACATATTGCCCGCGACGAATAGCGAAGACCGCCCGCGCTATGTATACTCGTCCAACGCGCTGATCGAGATCTACAGCGACGACCGCTACGTCGATCCCCGCATCGCGGGCGGTTTCAACGTGCGCAACTACGGCGCGGATACACTGCTGATCTTTTGGCAGCACGAGGGCACGACGCTCACGCTGACCCTGACCGACGCGCCCGTATCGTCGGATGAGCGTGTGGCCTATACCTCTGCCAAGGCCATCTGCAGCTACATCGCCGATACCTACAAGCGCGTACCGCTCGTACGGCGCGACGAGATCGTCGCGCAGGTACCCGTGATCAACGGCGCGGGCAAGGAGTCGGTGCTGCTGCTGTCTACGCAGACCTACCCATACCTCATTGCGACGGGCGATGACGTGACCGTCGAGATTGAGGCACAACCGCTCTACGCACCCGTACAGCGTGGCACAGAGGCAGGCACCGCCCACTACTACATAGACGGCAAGCCCATCACGCAGATCGCGCTCGTGACGGCCGACGACGTGGCGCTTGACCACGTCGCGATGTATACGGCGTTCATCATGGGCGGCGTGGAGCGCGTGGCGATGTCGGTCGTCATACGCAACATCGTGATTGGACTCGTCGTGGCGACGGTGCTGTTGTTTGCCGTACGCGGCATCGTCACAGCCGTCACGCAACGGCGGCGCAAACCATCCAAGGCCAAGACCAAGGCCAAGCGCCGGCGTGGCAACGCCAAAACGCAGTCTGAAAACGCACAGCATACGCAATCCGATGCGCGCAAATAAAAACTCTTGCGGACATTCCGCAAGAGTTTTTTGATGCCGCTATGCCGTGATGTGTACGTGCCGCGATCTTCACGGCAACGTTGCGGCAGTCTTGCCATAATTGTCCATCAAGAGGGCGTAATCCAAGCCGTTCACCACGCCGTCGCCATTGAGATCCTGCGCCGACGCGGTTGCGTTGTAGTGCGTCGTCAGCAGCGCGCAATCATCCTCGTCGACGTCCCCGTCGTTATCCAAGTCACCGCTGTACAGGTGTATGGTCGAGATGGAGTCGTCGTCACTGTACGCGAGGTTGATGGAATCATTCACCGCAATGCTGCGCCGATACGATAGGCATTGAGCTTTGGATACCTCCAATGTGTATGCGCCTCTGGGTACGTTGTGGAGCGCGAACGCTTGCACGCCGTTGCCGGCCGGTATGTTCGCAGACGCGACAGTCGCGTTGCCGATCTTCACCGATACCGTTGCGCCATATCGCGCGTTTGCCGATGTGATCCGACCCATGATCGTGACGCCGGGTGGCGTACCCACCTCGACCACCATGGACGGACTCGACGGCGACACAGTCGCGATCCGTACGTGGCTCGCCGCGATCTGCGGGTGACAGTCGGCGGCCAACGCATGTGGATTGGCGTTTGCGATATGAAAGTTAGAATTGGGTGCGGTTGCGGAATCGAATAGCCAGTGGCCATCTAACGAAAAAAAGTGATTGACGTCATAAGGGAAGGGTGCGTTGCGATCATCCAAGGTCGGGATCCCATTGGCTTCTTCGACGTCGACGGCCTTGTGCCGCGCATAATCGTTGCCCGCGTATCCATCGACCACGCCGTCGCTGATGTGATAGATCATGACGCCGGAGTACAACGTGGAGCCAGAGCGCGCAGCCGCGTACAGCCCGGCGTCGTAGCCGATCTGCTGTCGATTCTCCACGAGGAAATACTGGTTGGGGTTTGCGTTGCTCACGACTTTCAATACGGTATAGGCATTGGATGCACTGGGTGTATTGGGTGTATTGGGTTGTATGCTGTTCAGGGTGTATTGCGAATTGGCGTTGTAGCTTGCAATCATCGGCGTTACAAACCCCATCCGCACCTTACACCACGCGTCGAGATGCACGGGGACTGTACCGCTCTGTGTGCTGGTCGCAGAATGCCCCCAACTGCCGCCCGCCATCAGGCTATACATACCCAGACCCTGACCGTTGCCGTTTCTGTCATATAAGTCAGGCAAGCCGAGTGCATGACCCAGTTCATGCACCATAGCGCCTATCCCCATGACTTCGGCGGTTGCGTTTAGTTCATCCGCCCTGTATACCTCGCCCTGCACCGTATACGACCACAATTGCATGTCGGAGCTAGGCCCTACAGAAACGACGACCGAATCCGAACCCGATGAAAAAGCCCTGGACTTCATATGCGCCCATACCGAGCGCGACTGATGGACATTGGCCGACTTCTCCCAACCGGCCACCAACACAGATACCATCAGCTCTTGATTTTTGATATAGTCGTTGTGCCTATCTTTGAACACGGTAAAATCTATATTGCTCCTGATGATCTCGAAAGCCATGCGTATGTCGTCGTCTATGGCGTCGTTGCCCGGGTGGTCTTTGTATAACTTGATATGCGCCGTACCTCTACCAAACTCAACCATAACGCCGCTCATCATCGTCAGATTGGGATTCCGAAACTTCATGGGCTGAAAACTGAACTGGCCGTTGGATACCTCGTTGTAATATTGATTTGCACTGTTCGCGCCGACTGTGGTATCAAAGAAGCGATCGCTCCAGTATCCCAACGTCTCAATCAAGGGCGCGTCGTTGTATTCGATCACCATCACCAAAAGAGTCGGATGAAAGTTGCTCGATGGCGGCACGCTTGCATACGAAGTGCCGTCGGTATCCAAGGAAAGCGGCGCGCCGCCGACTGGCGTCTCAGGATGCGCAGGGACATCGACTTGCATGAGCGGGGCCAGATCCTCGGCGGTCAATAGCATACCTCGCGCCTTGGGCGGCGTATCGTACACCATTCTGTCGGTCGGTACAATCTCTCCGCCGACGACGTCGGCATACGTCCAATTTTCGCCGTCATGCGCGACGACGTAACCGTATTCATCCTCCATCCAATGAAAATATTCGTCGCCACGACCATATATCGTGACGACGGTGCCGTCGCCCTGTGTCTCATCGGACGGGGACGGATCGGCGGGTACGGCGAATGTCGTCTTGGGCATCAGTGCGGCGACGAGTACAACGAGTGCAGCGAGTACGTGTTTCATGTCGAGCCTCTTTTGTATTATATTTTATTGCACTTTTATCGCGTGTAAGACGTGCCGTTCTCTACACCTGTATAACGGTTCCATATCCGCTTGCCACCGAGGCGCGGGTCGACTGGCGCAATTGCGCGATGAACGGGAAGCTATACGGCGTCGGGTATATTGATGTCGTTTGTACAGATTTGACTTCTTTTGGATTCTTTTGGATTCTTTTGGATTCCTCCGCGCCCTGCTTGGGATTATGTACAAGGGTGCGACCAAAGTCGCGCCCTTGCTTGCAAGATTGACTCTGCAAGACTTACTTCGTGCTGACGTTTATTACATATCGCTGAATCATTGCGGCAACCTGCGCGCGCGTCGTGCTGTCGCTGGGATTGAACGCGCCTTCTTCGTCGCCTTGCATGATACCCGTCGCCTGCATCATGGATACGGCAGGCAATGCCCACTGGCTGATGTCGTCGACGTCGGTGAACTTGGCTGCCTTACTCGGCATACCCTTGCCTGTGACCGCTGCGAACTTGGCGAATGCAAACGCCGCGCCCTCGCGGTTGATGGGCTGGTCGGGATAGTCTGCGCTGCCGATGATGCCGTTTTCCACTGCCCATTCCATGTACGGCGTGTACCACTTTCCGCTCTCATACTCGGAGACGTCGACATTGGCCAACCTACCGAGTACGGTGACGAACATAGCACGCGTCATGGGGACATTGGGATCAAACTTGCCATTGCCTGTGCCGCCGAAGAGTTCACGCGATGTAACGAAGTTGACGTTATCGATGAACCAGTCTGCGGAGGATACGTCTGTGAACTTCGGCGCGTTGACCGATGTGATCACGTACTTGCTGTGGCTTGGCGTTGCGAAACGGAATGTACCGGTGGAAGCGTCATACACGCTGCAGGGCAGCGTCGTGCGGGTACCGTCGGCATTGACGCGTTGCGCAACGAGGTTGGAAACGATCTGGGCGGTTTGGGGCTTAAACGGGATAGAAATCGTCACGCTTGCGCCACCGAAGCTCGAGATGGGCTTACCACCTGCGGTGATGGACAGGTCGATTGTCATTGTGTCGCCGGTGGAGCTGTCGCTGTCGTCGCTGTTGCCGTCCGAAACTGCAATGGCATACTTGATGCCGCTGTTGCCAGCCTGTTTTGCGATGCTCGCGAGGGCGGCAGTCGGGATGGAGATAGCGCCGGTATCGGTCTTGACGGTCAACGTCATACCGCTATTGGCAATGATTTGCAATACGTTTTTCGGTATATTGACCTCAACCGACGTCGTGGAGGCGTTCGACGATGTGGCGTTGATCAATACGACTTGCTTGCCACTGCTCTCGGCGTTGTTGATGGCCTGCTGCACTGTGCTGGCACTCACTGTAGCTGCGGCTGTATTCCCCGAAACCGTTACAGAAGCGCGGACAGTGTTGGGGGTATCTTCGGCCGCCGCGTAGGTATACGTTCCAGTAGCGGGCGTGGTTTCGGTTGTGGTTGTGGTTGTCGTCGAGGGAGTGGTGGTTACGGGAGGTACATACGCGACGGTTCCGCCTGATGTACTGCCGTTGCCTGTATAATCCCACGTATTGCCACCTGTGGAAACAGGTGTGAAACTTGCCGTGATCGCAGCGGCGCCCGTACCTACGGTGAAGGTTGTGGATGCGCTGTAGACGTCGGTGATGGTACCCACGCCAGTTCTTGTCCAGCTGACGAAGCGGTAGCCGCTGTTCGGCGTAGCGGTGATGTGGAGTGTCGCACCGGCCGCATAGTTACCCGACGTACCTGTGACCGTACCGCCCGCGCCTGCCGTGATGGTGATGGCGTAGGTGTTGGCAGCGGGGGCGCTCGGTGTAGCGGTTGCCGCCGTGGAAGGCAAGCTTGTGCCAGCCGCATTTGTCGCTGTCAGTGTGAAGGAGTATTGTATACCATTGGTCAATCCTGTGACCGTATGGCTTGTAGCGGTACCCGCGATGGTGAACGGGCTATCTGCGATAGCAGTACCGCCTGTGGTTACGTCCAAGCTATACCCTGTAATCGGGCTGCCACCGTCGAACGGTGCTGTCCAATTGACAGTAACTTGCGCATTACCCGCCGTAGCTGTAATCGCGGGTACACTCGGTGCAACTGCGGGGATGGATACGCCTGCAGCAGACAGCGAACCAGTGTAGTCGCCCGCGCCAGTCAAGGTAGCCGTGATGGTTTTGCCCAGATCAGCCTGTGCGATGGTATACGTAGCGCCTGTTACGCCTGTCGCCGTACCGTCGCGCAGCCACGAAACTGTGTAATCTGTGCCAAGTGTTAAGCTGCCTGGCGTCAGTGCAGTCACATCCAATGTTAAGGCATCGCCGACAGCGGTACCTGCCGTTGTAATAGAGATACTGCCGCCCAACGAAATCATACCTACAACAACAGCCTGACTCGTCACGGAGCCGCTGTAGTTACCGCCAGTAGCCGCCGTTACCTCAACGGTGATAGACGTTAAATTGGGGTCATCGTTTGCATCGACAGTGTACGTAGCGTTTGTCTCGCCAACGATCGGAGTGCCGTTGCGCTTCCACTGATAAGTCAATCCTGCAATCGCACCACTCGGCGTTATGCCGGTTGTAACGGCGGTAAGCACGTCACCTGCTGCGATCGCGCCGTTTGCACCGCCACCTGCGCCATCGGAAGTGATCGTCACAGTGCCTGCGATGGGAGCGGCAGTAATATTTACTGTTAAATCCGTGGGAGCTGCATCCGATGCTAAAGTATAGTTACCTGCACTCGATCCACCCAACGTGCCTAATGTGACCGTAACGGGTTTGTTAGTACCGACGTTAGCGTCAGCCGTTACTCCAGTCGCCGTTACCGTGAGGGTATCGGCGGAAAGTTTGCCGGCAAACTGCGCGGCAGATGTGCCGATTGTGATGTTCGTAGTGCCGTCGTATTCTTTATTGGTTGCGGTTAAGCCTGTGACGGCAGTGATGGTGGCTGGGTCGATGGTGAATGTTTTTTCAACGGTACCTGTATAGTTGCCAGTACCCTCGGTTGCACTTGTACGCTTACCAACTACCTTAACCTTCGCACTTGTACCGGCGTTGGTATTGGCTTCGTATTGGTACTCATAGTCGGTAGCGGCGATTGTTGCGCCAGTGTCAGCAACAGTTACTGTAGGAGTGTGTGTTGTACCGTTATACGTGAAGGTACCGCTTACGTTCCCGATAGACACTTCCGTTGCTGCAAGGCTTCGCGGAGATACCGTGAGGGTATGCGTCGCTGTGCCTTCGACGTAAACGCCCGACTGCGCCGCAGCCGTCGCGGTTATCGTTGCAACACCTGCGCCTACAATGGTCAACTCGCCAGTGGCCGAGTCAATGGTCGCTACAGTAGCGGGCGATACCGAATATGTCACGGCACTACCAGCAGGTGACGCGCTAGCCTTGTCGTTTGTAGCACTGACAGTAAAGGCAGCATCTCCGTACGTCTTTGTAGTAGGCGTACCCGGGGCAAATGTTACTGTCTGCGGATCGCCATCTACTACAGTCACTGCAACTGAACCTGTTTTTGGAGTCGTTGTATAGTTCGCTCCAACGCCCGTAGTTTCAGCAACAAACTTCCAGTAGAAATTCACCGGCGTTGCACTGACGGACAAACTGTTCAGATCAGTATCCTGCGCAGGGGTAGCGTGCCCGGCGTCTTTGTACCAAGTCAATGTACCGTTGACGGTTTCGGCTGTGCCGCCTACAACCACGCCCGTACCATTCGCAGGTACGTTTATGTCACTCAAATTTTTGCCAGCCTTTATCTGCTGCGCGGCGGTCACTGCATAAGTGTAGTCCGCTGGAGTGATCGTCAGCGTTACATCGGGTTGTGTTAAACTGTAATTGCCCGCGTCACTGCCAGACAATGTATATCCCGTAACGGTCTGGTTATCATGCGTACCGACATTAACGGTGCCACTGCCCAATGTTACGACAGCCGTGCCACCAAGCGTGACATTATCGCTAGATATCACGCCACTTAATGTGCCGCCTGTTACCGATGTCGTTCCAGTAGCAACACCGTCGTACGATTTAGTAGCGGATGCGCCTGTTACGGTTAATGTTGCCGCTGTTATCGCACCAGTTGCCGAAGTCGTGAGCGACTCTATTGGCGCTACTTCGTAGTTGCCCGATGCATTGCCGCTTATCTGAGCTGATGCGACAGTGAGACTCTTGGGATCACCCACGTCTTTTGTGCCATACGCAAGAGTCGCGGCATTAACCGTTACATCGGAAGAATCAGTTCCTAATACTTCATCAAAACTGTAATTCAGACCTGAGGTTATTACGTTTGTATTTCCGTCGTAAGTCTTGGTAATTGAGCCGCCGCCCTGAACGGTGACGGTGAGTGTAGAAAGCTGCTTCTTATTCACCGTCAGACTAAAATCCGAACTATAATAATTACCAGTCGGCGCGGTAGTCTTATTACCCTTTACTTTATACCCCGTTGCTGCGCTAGTCGTCACAGACGCAGTCTTGGGTCTGATATATACAGGGACGGTTTGGGGGGTTTCCAGAGTTCCTGCACTTATATTAATAGTGACAGGATCTGTTTCTACGGTGAATGGAGATTGAGTTTTGGAAATCTCAAAATCCGAATTAGTAGCGCCGTCCTTTTCTACACTCACTTGTACCCCAATAGCATCAGTGGTATAGTTGGACAACGTTACTGTCTGTACAGCGTCTGTTGCACCATAAGTTGTGGTGAAATCGGACGGAGTAGTTATGACAACGTCGTTTACAACGGCGACTGTAACATTTGTGCCAGCCGTTACTGCATACGAAGTAGCCGAAGCGTCGCCTCGTGCAAAGCCATCCGTAGCTCCGATCTCCATACCGAAATTGTAACTTCCTAATGCTGCTGCATCTTTGGCCTTGAAAGTAACAGTTACTATATCGGTGGTGTCCTCCGTAACAACAGTAGTAAAGTTAGCTTTACCGACTTTCACTTTACCTTCTGCAAAAGTTATATTAGTAGAGTCAACTCCTCCATTAACAGCTGCTGCATAGGTCACTTTGTCTTGGTTCGTTACTTCAAAGTTATTGTGATCGTAGGTGACATTAAAACCAAAACCCTTAAAACCCTCGGTATCATTACCTTTCGCATAGGAAAACTTAATAGTAACTTCCTGGCCGGGCTTTATAGAAGCATTCGATGTGGTAATGCTAACAGAAGGTCCTGCTTCCGCAGAAACAGTGCTGTCAGGTAGCGCACACAAGGTCAAAGTCATTGCAAACGCAATGAACAATGCCAAGGCTTTTTTACATATACGCATACTTTATTCCTTTTTAATTTCAACATATCATGGGTGTAGTGTGCATGGAAACGCCTGTAACAAATTACTATACCGATTCAAGGACAACATAGCGTCTCGTATACCAACAAATCCATCGCAATCTACGTCGGCAGCACTATAGATAGTCCCTATCCCATCGGCATTCAATCTGCTATAGCAGTTCAGGATCAGCATAGCATCCCGTATGTCAAACAAACCATTTCCATTCACATCGCCTTTGCTGGCGTGACTATCCCCTGCGTTGACCGTAAACGTACCATGGGGAAATCCGCTCGCGTGTAAATCACTCGCCACAGTCGTGCCGCCCACAACAGCCACGCCATCAGGCGCGTCGCCATGTACGCCGCCCGCGTTTTTGCGTAGCGTAAATGCGTTGCCGTCAAAACTCCTCGCGGCAATAAAGTACAACTCCACGGCGTCCACCCCGTTGGTGGAAGAGGACGGGTTGATGTAGTTGGTTGCTGCGCCGCCGCTTCTGGTGAAAAAGCCACTGCTGTACGCAACATTCTTGTCAATCAGCGTTTGGGGATTGACCAGTATGTTCACGTCAACCGTGTTCATGCCCGTTGTCGCAGTGCCCAACGTCACCGTGGGCGCTTTGTCATTCGGTACCATCCACCCCACGTTGGGGTCGTTGTTCAGCGCCGTTGCATTGGCTGGACTAAGACTGCCAATCGGCATCGCACTGAACGCTTTGCCCGAATCAAATGCGGCGTAAGTTGATGTGCCTGTCTTACTGACGAACTTTACCTTTGTCGTATCGTAGCTAAGCAGCAGCTTCGCCGCTTGGACGGGCGTGTTGCCATACAGCCTGACGGTCATGGTATAACCCGTTCCCGCAGTCATACCCAAACCCGCCGCCTGTTGCGTGAGGGTCGTGTTAGGCTTGATGTCTAACCACACCCCCTTGAAGGTCGCACCCGGCTTGCTGCCTGTCGTACCGCCAGTGACGGTCTGCCCTGCATACGCGACAGTTGAACATGTGAGTAACAGCGTCACTGCCAGTAACATTGCCATGCACATTCGTGACGCTTTCAT
>CAYPOE010000042.1:0-12209 GCA_964412285.1 uncultured Eubacteriales bacterium
CTGCGTCCCGAGACCGCGCAGGGCATCTTCATCAACTTCAAGAACATCCAGCGCACGACGCGCAAGAAGATCCCGTTCGGCGTGGGACAGATCGGCAAGGTCTTCCGCAACGAGATCACGCCGGGCAACTACGTGTTCCGCACGCGCGAGTTCGAGCAGATGGAACTCGAATTCTTCACGTCGCCGACCGAGCATCTCAAGTGGTTCGACTACTGGCGCAACTTCTGCTTCGATTGGCTCAAGCTGATCGGCCTCACGCCCGAGCATCTGCGCATCCGCGACCACGCGGCTGAGGAGCTGTCGCACTATTCGGCGGCTACGTCGGACTTCGAGTACCTGTTCCCGTTCGGCTGGGGCGAACTCTGGGGCATCGCCGACCGCACCAATTTTGACCTCACGTCGCACACAAACGCGTCGGGTACTGCGCTCGACTACCTCGACCCCTATACCAACGAGCGTTATATCCCCTACGTCATCGAGCCGTCGCTCGGCGTGGAACGCCTGTTTATCACGCTCATGATCGACGCATACGATGAAGAGGATCTCGGCGAGGGTGACACGCGCGTCGTACTGCGCCTACACCCAGCGCTGTCGCCGATCAAGTGCGCGGTATTGCCGCTATCCAAGAAGCTGAACGAATCCGCTGAAAAACTCTACGGTGAGCTGTCGAAGCAGTTCCACTGCGAATACGACGACACGGGCAGTATCGGCAAACGCTATCGTCGTCAGGACGAGATGGGTACGCCGTACTGCGTGACCGTCGACTTCGATACCGAGAACGACGGCTGCGTCACGATCCGCCACCGCGACAGCATGGAGCAGGAACGCGTACCATTGGCCGACGTCGCGGGGATCATACAGAAGGGCGTCACACTGTAGTTTTTCAGGAGGCAACGTTATGTTAGAGCGCGAATATAATCAGCACGTGTTGAAGAAACGCAAAGAGGCGCATGAGCATATCGCCAAGGTTACCGCGCTTGTCGACGCGCTGCCCGAGAATCTGCCGCCCATGCCGCCCGAGGTGAAGAAGATTATTTTATTCGGCAGTTACGCTACAGGGCTTGCGGACTACTACTCTTCCGTGGACTTATGCATTGTGCATGAAGGATTAGATAGGGACGAACAGTGCTGGGTTGATATAAAGTTCTCGATTTGGTTCAAGGGTAATTGTGAAACAAATGTTTACTGGTATGAACCAGAAGAATACAAAGAAGGCGTATGGGAGATTGCAAATGCTTTGAAAGAAGGTATAACCATATATGAATGTTAGTTATGTTTATATCGCCCAAAAAGATTTGGAAAGTTCTGAATCACTTTATTCGCAAAAGATGTATAATAGCTGCGTGTTTTATTGGCAACAAGCTGCTGAAAAATATGCCAAACACTCTTTGCTTCGCATAGATAATACGCACCGTCTACTTCGCAGTCATAATATTCATGATATCCTCACGGCTTTGTGGGAGTTATTAGAATTAGATTATAATGACATCTTGTTGTACAAAGCAAGGAAATTATCCTATGCATACATCGACGCGCGATACCCGGGCAAGCACTACATCGACGCTGACGCGAGTATGGCAGACTTATATCGCGCCTATGCCTACGACATCATCGACTACATCAAGACCCACATAAATAGTGAAAACCAAGGAGACACACATGTCTAATCTCTACTTTGCACCTGTGACATTCGATCACTACGACCGTGCTGAGACGCTGCCCGTACGCTTCGAGAAGATCTGCGACAAGATCAACAACAGCGACTTTGGCAAGATCATGAACGGCAAGTCCGTCGCCATCAAGATGCACGTCGGACGCGGCATCGGCTACACGACAATTCACCCGCTGTTCGTCAAGACGCTCGTCGATAAAGTCAAAGAGGCGGGCGGTAAGCCGTTCATCTGCGACCAGACCATCGAGGGCGCACGTGCGCGCGGCTATACCGAGGACTTTCTCGGCTGCCCGATCTTCTACGTCTGCGCGGGTACAGGCAAATACTTCTATCCGATCGACGTCGACTTCAAGACATTCAAGCACGTCGACGTAGGCGGTTATATCTACGATACGCCCGTCATGATCGACCTGTCGCACGTCAAGGGTCACGGCGAGTGCGGACTCGGCGGCGCGTGCAAGAACATCGCCATGGGCGCGGTCACAGACCGTACGCGCGGCGAGATCCACGGCCTCGAGGGTAACATCGTCTACCACGCCGATAAGTGTACGCACTGCGAAGCGTGCATCCGTTCGTGCAACCACGACGCGAACTCGTTCGACAAGGACGGCAACTACAAAGTCTTCTTTCACCACTGCACGAACTGCGGCCACTGCGTAAAAGTTTGCCCCACGGGTGCGATCGATCTGCTCGACAGCTGCTACGAAGATTTCCACAAGGGTATGGCGATCTGCACCAAGACCGTACTCGACACGTTCGATCCGGGTCACGTCTACTACATCAACTTCCTCACGAACATCACGGCGATCTGCGACTGCTGGGGACTCTCCACACCGTCCATCGTACCCGACATCGGCGTACTTGCGGGCAGCGACATGGTTGCGATTGAGAACGCGACGCTCGATCTCATCAAGTACGAGAACGTGCTGACGAGTGGCATCCCGTCGCACATCGACCTCTCGGCGGGCGAGGGACATCTGTTGCAGCGTCTGCACAGCCGCGATCCGTACGACCAACTGACCAAGCTCGAAGAGCAGGGCGTCGGCAACCGCGCCTATACATTGACCGAAGTGAAGTAATACGGCATTGCTGCGCCGCGATATATATGCGCGGCGCTTCACATATTTTTGATACGAGAGGTACTGCTATGAAGGGTTTAGCAGCTCAGCTTTATACGGTACGTGATTTCTGTAAGGACGAGGCCGGCATCGACGCGTCGTTGAAGAAGATTGCCGACATCGGGTATACGTCGGTGCAGGTATCGGGCATCGCCGATCTGCCCGTCGACGTCATGAAGGCACTCTGCGATAAGTACGGGCTGTCGATCTGCTGTATGCACGTGTCGCTCGAGAGCCTCGAGAACAACCTACAGGCCGAGATCGATAAGTGCAAGCTCTGGAACTGCGCGTACACGGGCGTCGGCGGTATGCCGTGGAAGCCGGACGGTTCTGCCCCGGACGCGGCTGCCGTCACGGCATTCATCGAACGCATTCGCCCGATCTGCAAGGCGTTGCGCGACAACGGTCTGTGGTTCACGTACCACAACCATGCGTATGAGTTTGCACGTTTGGAAAATGGCAAGAATATCCTTGAGATGCTCGACGAGGCGTTCGCCGACGACGAACTCAGCTTCCTGCTCGACACATACTGGATCCAGTTCGGCGGCGCATCCATCGCGGATACGCTGAATCGATTCAAGGGGAAGACGCGCATCCTACATCTCAAAGACATGGGCATCGACGGATTCAAGCAGTATATGGCGCCCATCGGTTCAGGCAACATCGACATGGCCGCCGTGATTCGGCAGGCTACGGCAAGCGGTGTAGCGTGGTTCCCTGTCGAGCTGGATACCACGCCGGGCGACCCGTTCGACGCGCTCGCCGACAGCCTCAAATTCTGTAGTACGATCTGATGAACCCCATACACAGAAACCCAAAATACAGAGATTTCGACGACGCATACGGCAGTGGACAGACGTGGCATACCGTCGTGGAGACGCGGCGGCAGAGAGGGAGCATGGAAAAATATAACGTAAACCTGAACGAGATCACCAAGCGTCACGCACTCGAGGTCATCTACATGCCGTCGGATACCGAGGTGGTTGTATCTTCGACCGACGTCAATCGACCGGGGCTTCAACTATCTGGATTCTACGATTACTTCGACCCCGAGCGTATGCAGATCATCGGGCGTGTCGAACATACCTACCTGTCGCGGCTCGACAACGACGTGCGCGGCGTACGGTTGCAGCAACTGTTCTCGCGGCGACCACCCTGCATCATCTTGACGCGCGGACTTGAGTGTTACCCCGAGATGATCGTACTCGCGGCAGAGTACAAAGTGCCGCTGTTGCGTACAGTCGAGGATACCTCGTCGTTCATGTCGGGACTCATCGCGTACCTCAACACGGAATTGGGGCCGCGCATCACGCAGCACGGCGTACTCGTCGAAGTCTATGGCGAGGGCGTGCTGATCCTCGGCGAGAGCGGCGTGGGCAAGAGCGAGACGGCCGTCGAGCTATTAAAGCGCGGCCACCGACTCGTCGCCGACGACGCGGTCGAGATCAAGCGCGTGAGCAACATCTCACTCGTGGGCAGCGCGCCTGCCAACATCCGGCACTTCATCGAGATTCGCGGCATCGGCATCATCAACGTCAAGCGCATCTTCGGCATGGGCAGCGTCAAGGATACCGAGAAGCTGAATCTTGTACTCAAAATGGAAGCGTGGCAGGAGTCCAAGCACTACGACCGCCTCGGTCTCGTCGATACCGAGATCGACATCCTTGGCATCAAAGTCCCGCTGCTCGTCATACCCGTCAAGCAGGGACGCAACCTCGCCGTCATCGTCGAAGTCGCCGCGATGAACAATCGACAGAAGCGCATGGGCTACAACGCGGCCGAAGAACTCACGACACAACTGCAAAATTCATTGCTGTAAACAGCACAGCGTTTCAAGACTTTTTGGAGATTTGGAATTCAATGGAAATCAAGACAGACTTGCACATACACACGATTGCCTCGACGCACGCGTACAGCACGGTCATGGAGTACGTGGCCGTCGCGCGCGAGCGCGGGCTTGAGGCGATCTGCTTCACCGACCACGGCCCGGGCGGCGAGGATTCGCCGCACATCTGGCACTTTCCGTGCCAGCTCTCGATCCCCCGACAGTTCGGCACACTCAACGTGCTCTACGGCGCGGAGTGCAACCTCATGAACATGAACGGCGACCTCGACCTGTCTCCCAAGGAGTTGGATCGACTCGACCTCGTCATTGGTTCGTACCACGACGACAGCGTCGAGATTGCAAACGGCGTCGAGTATCTGCAACTGCTCTGCGCGGGACTCAAGAATCCGTACGTCGACATCATGGGCCACGCGGGACGCGTCCTCTTCCCTGACTTCGACGAGCGCGCGTTCGTCGTCGCCGCCAAAGAGGCGGGCAAGCTCATCGAGATCAACAACCACACGCTCGAACCGCGCTACGCGCCGAAATTCGGCGGCAACTGGCCGCACTGCCGCAACATCATCGCGGCCTGTAAAGAGCTTAGTGTACCCATCGTCGTCAACTCGGACGGGCACTTCTGCTACGACGTCGGCGACTACAGCAATGCACTCGCGCTGCTCAAAGAGTACGACTTCCCGTACGAACTCATCGTCAACCGCTCGTACGCGACGCTGATGGAGTATCTCGACAAGCGTCCGCGCAAACGGTTAGAATATTAACGCAGTTATATTCCCTGACTTATTTGGAGGATCTCTATGTATTTAGGTGTAGACATAGGCGGCATGAGCATCAAGGCGGGTCTGGTCGACGACAACTATAAGATTGTCGCGACCGATACCGTGACGACGAATGTCAAGGGTACGGATCGCGAGATCGTGACCGACATCGCCATGCTCTGCAAGAAGATCTTAAAAGACAACGGCCTGACGGAAAAAGACATACCGTGGATCGGCCTCGGCTGTCCGGGTACGCCCGACAACGATCGCGGCCTGTTGGTGTACGCCAATAACATCCCGTTCAACAACACCCCCATGCGCGCCATCATTCAGGAACACATCGACCTGCCCGTATACATAGAGAACGACGCCAATTGCGCCGCTCTCGGCGAGGTATACGCGGGCTGTGCGGCTGGACTGTCGTCGGCTGTCGTACTCACGATCGGCACGGGACTCGGCGGCGGCATCATCATCGACAAGCGCATCTACTCGGGCTTTAACTTCAGCGGCGGTGAACTCGGTCACGTGTTGCTCGTACTCGACGGCGACCCGTGTACGTGTGGACGCAAGGGCTGCCTCGAGGCGTACGCGTCGGCGACGGGTCTGATCCGCCAGACCAAGCACGCGATGATCGACTACCCCGACAGCTACCTCAACGTCATCACAGGCGGCGACGTCAACAAAGTCGACGGCAAGACGGCGTGGGAGGCGATGCGTCACGGCGACGCAGTCGGCACGCAGGTCGTGCAGACGTTCATCAAGTACTTGGCGGCGGGCGTCGCAGACTTCATCAATATCTTCGCACCCGAGGTCATCATCATCGGCGGCGCAATGGCCAAAGAGGGCGAGGCGCTGCTGCAACCCATCCGCGACTACGTGGATTCGATCAGCTACAATCGCGCTGAGAAGAAGACGCGCATCATCGGCGCGGCGCTCGGCAATAGCGCAGGCATCATCGGCGCGGCGGTATTGGGCAAGTAATCTGCACGCAGACATTGAGGGGCATCATGACAGGACTGGAACGGCGGTTACTAAAGACAGCGGCGCGCGTGGAGACCCGCGTCCCGTTGAAGCAGTACACTTCGTTCCGCATCGGCGGCGTCGCCGACTACATTGCATATGTCGATACGGTCGAACAACTGTGCGCACTGTTGCATGTACTCGGCGACGTGCCGTTCTACGTACTCGGCGGCGGTTGCAACACGCTGTTCCCCGACGATGGGTATCGCGGCGTGATCGTGCGGCTCGAAGGTGCGCTCTGCGACGTCACGGTCGACGGTGATGGGATCGCGGCGGGCGGCGCGGCGAGTCTGACGCGGATCGCGGCGGCGGCGTTGCACCACGGGCTATCGGGCGCGGAGTTCCTCTGCGGCATACCGGGTACGCTCGGCGGCGGCGTCGTGATGAACGCGGGCGCGTACGGCGGCGAACTGTCGCAGCTTGCGACGCGCACGACCTACGTCGGCAGCGACGGCGCAGTACATGAGTTGCACGGCGATGCGCACGAATTCGGTTACCGCCACTCGTATTTTGGCGACCACTTCGGCATCATCGTGCAGAGTGCGCTGCGGCTATGCGCCGGCGATCCCACCGACATCCGCGCGCGCATGGACGACCTCACTGCGCGGCGCAAGTCCAAGCAGCCGCTCGAATATCCGAGCGCGGGCAGTGCGTTCAAGCGACCTGTAGGCGGGTACGCGGCGCAACTCATCGACGAGGCCGGACTCAAGGGTACGCGGATCGGCGGCGCGGAGGTATCGCAGAAACACGCGGGATTCATCGTCAACATCGGCGGCGCGACTTGCTACGACGTGCTGCGGCTCATGGAGCTTGTGCGGCGGCGCGTGTACGATACGTCGGGCGTAGAGTTGGAGCCTGAGGTCAAGATCATCAAGAACGACAGGGGTTACTCGAGGGAGTGATCTCGGTCATACAAATCCCCCGAACGGCGAATCCGTACGGGGGATTTGGTTTTGGGAGATTATCTCTACTCTTTGACGGCGCCCATGACGATGCCTGTGACAAAATACTTTTGCAAGAACGGGTAGATCGCCACGATGGGTACCATCGCCACGATGGCTTTGCTCGCCGAGAACGTCAGATTGCTCATCTCGAGCTTGCGTACGATTTCGTCAGGCTGCATATTCTGCAGCTGCGCGACGGTCAAGGTGAAGTTGAGCGACTGGATATACGTCTGCAGCGGCTGCTTATCGGGCGTATTGATCAGGATCTTGCCGTCGAAGAATGCGTTCCAGTGGTTGACGGCCGCAAACAGCGTGATCGTCGCGATCGACGCCTTGGACAGCGGCACGAACAGCGCGAACAGTGTGTAGAACGGCTTCGCGCCGTCGACGACCGCCGCTTCTTCTAACGACTTGGGTATGCCCTTGAAGAAGTTGATCAGGATGATCGTGTTGAATACATTGACCGCACCGGGCAGCACGAGCGCCCAGACCGAGTCCATGATGCCGACGTTCTTGATGACCAAGAACCACGGTACGAGTCCGCCGCTGAACATCATCGTGATGACCATGAACCACATGATGTAGTTGCGCGCAGGGAATTCGCGCGGCGACTTGCTCAGCGGGTACGCCATGAGGATCGACAGCATGGTGTTGAGCGTCGTACCGATGAGTACGCGAATCACCGATACGCCGAATGCGGTGAAGAATCGCTTATCACCCACAATATCCATGTACGCCTGCGTGTTGAGGCCGATCGGCCAGAAGTAGACTTTGCCCAATGCGGCGGAGGTCTTGTCGCTCATGGATATGGCCAACGTATTGACGATGGGGATCAGGCACGATACGGTCATGAGAATGATGATCGCGTACACGATGACGTCCACGATGTTGTACTTATGTTTCATGATATAGGCCCCCTCCCCTTAGAATAAGCGATAACCCGCGAATACGTCGGCGAGTTTGTAGGCGATGACGAGCAGCACAAAGCTCACGGCGGACTTGGCGAGTCCCACGGCCGTACCGAAGCTGTACTGCATCTTCTCGAGACCCATGCGGTACACGTAGGTATCGATGATGTCGCCCGTCTGGTATACGAGCGGCGAGTACATATTGAAGATCTGATCAAAACCCGCATTGAGTACGTTGCCGAGAGCGAGCGTCGCCATGAGGATGACTGTCGGCTTGATCGACGGCAGCGTGAGATGCCAGATGCGTTGCCAACGATTGGCGCCGTCGATGTCGGCGGCCTCGTACATCGTGGGGTCGATGCCCGTGATCGCGGCGAGGTAGATGACCGCGCCGTACCCGAACGACTTCCACACGTCGGTAGCGATAACGATGGGGCGGAACCACTTGTTGCTGATCAGGAACATGATGGGTTCGCCACCGAATGCCTCGACGAGCTTGTTGACCATACCCGTGTACGAGAAGATGTTCGAGAACATGATGGCGAGGATGACCCACGAGATGAAATTGGGCATGTAGACGACTGTCTGCACGAGACGCTTGAGCCACAATTGCCGAACCTCGTTGAGCAAGATTGCGAACGTCACGGGTATGAGGATGCCCCAGATGATCTTGGATACGGCGATGATGACCGTATTGCCGATGACCTGCCGTACGTCGGGATACATAAACAGCAGCTCGAAGTTTTTGAGTCCCACAAAGTCCGAGCCAAAGATGCCCTTGGCAGGTACAAATTTCTGAAACGCCATGATGACGCCGAACATCGGGATGTACGAGAAGATGAGGAGCAGAATGATCCCGGGCGCGAGCATGAGGTAGTAGTATTTCTCAAATGATTTTGTTCTCAAGCGATAACCCCCTTTGTCTGTGTGCTAAAATAGCCCATGAGAGACACGGGCTATTTTAGTATCAATATCAGAATCCAGACGACAGATTATTGTGCAACCATGGAGCGCACTTCGTCGGTCATCTGCTGACCGCCCTGCGCGTACCAATCTTTTACAAATTGGTCAAACGCGTCGATGGGCTTCTCACCTGTGACGATCTGCAGGAACGTTGTCTGCTCGAGTGTATCGAGGTTGGGCTTGAAGTCAGCCATGGATTCTGTGACGAAATCGAACGCAGGGTAGGTGATGCTGACCTCGGGTACATCCATCATGTTGGACGCGACGTAACGGCCGTAGTAATCAATCCAGTTCATGCCCGTGGCGACGCGATCCTTCGAGTACTGCTCGGCGCGCTTGGCCATGTCGATGTTCATGGGATTCATGGGATCGACGCCGTTGTCGCTGCCGGTCTCGACGTATGCCTTGGCCAATTTGCCCATCTGCGCTATGCAGTACGACGGCTCAAGGTTGAAGCCGCTCGTCGGGAACAGGTACGTCCACGAGACGTTGTTGTCGCGCGTCGGCTTGATCAAGTCGCCGGCAGCGGAGTCAAATTGACGCCACATGTCGAACTCGCACGCGATGACCTTGTAGATGGCCTCGGGATTGGCGAACTTCTTGTTGACCATGATGTATTCGCCGGCAGGACCGGGCCACATGATGTTGTATTTGCCGTTGGCATCGAGCGGCGCGTTGACAACCACGACGTCGCCTTCAGGTACATTTTTGGGGAAATCACCAATCGTATACACGTACCACCACGGCGCGAACGCCGCGCCCGACTGACCGCCAGTGAACAGCGCGTCGGTCGCGCCCGGGCCTGTGCGCGTCGCAAACTGCTTATCGATAAGACCGCGCTTGTACCAGTCGGCGAGGACGGCCAGACCCTCTTTCACTTCGGGCGCTGTCGAACCCCAGATCACGTCGCCGTTCTTGTCCGTGATCCACGCGCGCGGGTATGCGCCGTATGCTGCGAACAGCGGGGACGCAGAGTACATGCTGTATACGCCGCTGACGTCCTTGCTGTTGAGCAGTAATGCGGCCTCAGGGCCCTTGGCGTCGATGAATGCCTGTAATACATTCTCGAGATCGGCCTGCGTCTTGGGGATTTCGAGTTTCAGCTCTTCGAGCCAGTCCTTGCGCATCCAAAGTTGGTTGTGTTCATAGCCGTAGCGGCCGCCAGCCAGTGCATACAGCTTCCCATCCTCCATGAACGGTTCCATGTTCTTGCCGTCGTAGGACGAGAAGCAATCCTTGAGATACTGGTTGGCCGTACGCTCGTAACCTGGCATGAGGTCGGCGAGCATGTCGTTCTCAACCAACTGCCTGTACAGCAGGTAGTCGCCTGCACCGAGTGTGAACATATCGGGCAGCGTACCGGCCGCGAGATTGAGTGCGAGCTTATTCGCGAATTCACTGCCTTCAACCTCCCAGTCCGTGACAAACTCGACGTTGACCTTATCCTTGATGTACCGCGTCATGGGATTGTCGTCGACTGTATCGCCGTCGAGCAGATTGGGCGCGGACGATGAGCGTTTCACCGTGTGGATGGTGACGGTCTCGGGGTACGGGGTATAGGTATCCATGACGTCGCCCGTATTGCCCGAAGCGTTGCCGTCTGTCGCCGATGCGTCGTCCTTGGCGTCGGCGGACGTATCTGTCGCGTCGTTCGTCTTGGTATCCGCCGATGCGTCGGTCTTGGTATCGGTAGTCGCCGTATCGGACGACGTCGACACATTGCTGCCGCTGCCACCGCACGCGGCTAACGAAACCACGATGAGTGCCATGGCGGCAATCAAGCATATGAAGCGTTTGAGCATTCTGTTCCCTCCATTGGTGTCTGTAACCCACAATCAATTGGCTATGTGTTGTTGATATTTGGAACACATATCACATATATATGGGTTCGAGCACAATTTAATTAATATATATTGCACATATATCATATCACTATATTCTATATCTGTCAAGTTATGGGAAGGAACCGATATATGAGATGTGCGATAGACCGACGAATCAGATTTTTTCAAAGACAACAACCCACAGAATAGACGGCAGAAACCATCAATTCTGTGGGTTGTTCTATCTATATGCAACGATATATAAACTTTGCGTTGAGTTCTTGTTTATAAATATACAACGTATCTCGCATACGGCGAACCCTTCGCAAGTATGATTCGCATGATGGGCATCAGGCCAGTACCTTGGTCAGCCAATAAATCAGTCCGTACACGACCGATGCGGTCACGCCGTAGAGGATCACGCCACCTACGACTGCGAATACATTCTTGCCCACGCCGAGTACCAAGCCCTCGCTCTTGAATTCGATCGCGGGCGACGCCATCGCGTTGGCGAATCCTGTGATGGGCACGAGTGTACCCGCGCCGCCGTAGTGGGCGATGTTGTCGTATACGCCCAGCGCAGTCAGCAAGATGCCCAAGAAGATCAGACTGACAGACGTCCACGTCTTGGCATTTTCGAGCGTCGCGCCCCAATTTGTATACACTTTACACAATGCTTGACCCAGTGCACAGATCGCGCCGCCGATCACGAACGCGAACAACATGTTGCGCCATAGTGGCGTGGGTTCGCCCTTGTGTTTGATATATTCTTTATATTGCTCATTGGTAAAATCACGCTTATTCATCATGACCCATCCTGTATTTGATTTTGCGTGTATTTGATTTTGCATCGATTTTGCATCTTTGCATCAGTATAGAGAATAGGATTTGCGTTTATGTGGTGATTTATGTATGACGATACATGAACGATCGGCGTTCATCGCGTGCATTGCGCGAGCCAAGGGGTTCGTATAATCTGTATATTCCTACGTTTATCTTGGAAAATTACGACGGGCGTAGACCATCCGCGTCTATCATAAATAATCCATCATAACCAAACGAAACCCCTTGCCATTGGTGCATACGCTTTTTAACCCCTCCCTCATAAAACAAACGGAACAGGACACACTACAGATCAACACCATCAAAGGAGCATCAAC
>CAYPOE010000043.1:0-12082 GCA_964412285.1 uncultured Eubacteriales bacterium
TTGATGGACATGTTTTTGGTGCTATTGACTTGGCCTTTGTATCTCACGGTTTGTGTTGATTCAATCCTGTTTGATGTACATGTTTTTGTTGCTATTGACTTGGCCTGTGTTCGTATCTTTGTCTGCTTTTCCTTCATTTGCCTAGCAGTTAAAGGAATTTTCCTGTTGCCTATGTGCATTTGGTGCTACATACGTCGTTTATTCAAATACACTCCAGCATGGTTTTATTCATTTGCCTTCATTCATGAAATAAACGATGTATATCCATAAAACGCACAAGAGTATCCAAACATCGTTACGATTTTTAGTATAGTATATATTGCGCCACAACCCGCTGTAGGGTATAATGAATGTAATAACAAATCATGAACACCCAATCACGGAGGCGTACTATGAAAACGACCGCTGTACGGTTATATGGCAAAAACGATCTGCGACTTGAATCCTTTGAGTTGCCACCCATACAGGACGACGAGATTTTGGCGCGCGTCATCAGCGACTCGCTCTGCCACTCGAGCTACAAGGCTGCAATCCAAGGTGCAGAACACAAGCGCGTACCCAACGACGTCGCGGATCACCCCATCATCATCGGGCATGAGTTCTGCGGACAAATCGTCGAGGTCGGTGCGAAATGGCAAAAGGATTTCACGGCCGGTGACAAATTCGCAATCCAGCCTGCACTCAACTACAAGGGTACATTGGATGCGCCGGGCTATTCCTACCAATATATTGGCGGCGACGCTACATACGTGATCATTCCGAATGAGGTCATGGCGTGCGGCTGCTTGTTGAAGTATTCGGGTAACGCGTATTTCTACGGCTCGCTCGCCGAACCCGTATCGTGCGTCATCGGCGGCTTCCATGCCAACTACCATATGTCAGGCGTCGGTTACGAACACAAGATGGACATCGTACCCGGCGGCTACAGCGCGATTCTCGCGGGTGCAGGCCCGATGGGTTTGGGCGCAATCGACTACGCGGTCAACGGCCCGATCAAACCCGGCGTTCTCGTCGTCACGGACATCGACAGCGGTCGACTCGCGCGTGCCGCACAGATTATTTCTCCTGAATACGCAAAGACTAAAGGGGTGAATCTGTATTATGTCAATACAAACGAGCACGAGGATGCACTCGCGTATCTGATGGGACTGACCGGCGGTCACGGCTATGACGACGTATTTGTATACGCACCCGTCACTCCCGTCGTCGAGATGGGCGACGCGATGCTCGCGCGCGACGGTTGCTTGAATTTCTTCGCCGGTCCGACCGATACGTCTTTCTCGGCTAAGATGAACTTCTACGACGTACACTACGATGGCACGCATGTCACGACGATCTCAGGCAGCAAGACGTCGGATCTGATCGAGGCGCTCGAACTCATGAGCAACGGTACGATCAATCCCGCGACCATGATCAGTCACATCGGCGGTCTGAACGCCGCAGCCGAAACCACGCTGAACCTGCACCATTTCCGCGCAGGCAAGATGCTGATCTACACGGGCAAAGACATTCCGTTGACGGCCATCGCCGACTTCGACCAGAGCCAAGACCCGTTCTTCAAGGCGCTCGGCGGCATCGTCGCGCGCAACAACGGGCTCTGGTGCGTCGAGGCCGAGCAGTATCTGCTCGAACACGCGAAGGATATTGTTGTAGAGTAGGATTGCAGTATTAAAGAGAAAGCAGGGGGCGATATTGATGAAGCAAGTGCTAATTGATAAGATCAACGAGTATATGCAAGGCATGTGCGAAGAACGTTTGTTGAACCTGCTGCCATACGTAGAGTTCTTGTCCAACATGAAACCCGATGATAACGGCGCATACTGGGATGAGGAGGATGAACAGAGTATCGTCGACGCGTTGAACGACGAGCGCGTACCTATAGAACAGGTCATAGCCATGATGAGGGTCAGGTGAATATTGAGCTATGCAAACCGGCGAGGAAATTTCTCGAAAAGTGCGATGATAAGAAACGTGTTCGAATTATGGGTGGAATACTCAATCTACCCAAAGGCGACGTCATACCACTGCAAGGTAGCAGCATAGGGGCAAAACGACTGCGCATAGGCGGAGTTCGTGTTATATATCATTACGAAGGCGATTCCATCATCATCACGCACATCGACAACCGCGGGGACGTCTACTGATCATTGAATATCATGCATACCACAAAATATTTCGCATTCAATCCAGACCAATACTTCCCCTCCTGCCACGCATCCACTGTGTTGCCCATACAGGGCGGCGCGCTCGTCGCCTGCTTTGGCGGCGAGCGCGAGGGTGCGGACGACGTGCGCATATGGGTCACGCGCCACGCCGA
This sequence comes from uncultured Eubacteriales bacterium, assembly GCA_964412285.1. Taxonomy (GTDB): domain Bacteria; phylum Bacillota; class Clostridia; order Monoglobales; family CAYZNM01; genus CAYZNM01. The sequence goes on from CAYPOE010000043.1 coordinate 2,318, forward strand.
CGGCACGTTCTCACTGCCTACCTGTATCTGCGGCGGCGAGAACATCGCGCACTACAACCCCGTACTGTTCAGGCTGCCTGACAACCGCATCGCGCTGTACTTCAAGATGGGCGACGTGAACGCGGGTACGCGCGTCAACAGCGGCATGATCCAGTCGTGGCTCACGTACGTCTGTTATTCGCACGACGAGGGTGCGACATGGACTGCGCCCGAGCAACTCATCGTCGATGGCGCGACGGGTCACGGCCCCGTCAAGAACAAGCCGCTGCGGCTGTCGAACGGCGACGTCGTCGCACCATGCTCGACCGAGACGCCGCACACGTGGACGGTCATACCCGACATATCGACAGACGGCGGTAATACATGGCATACTACGCACGCATTGACGTATGAGATACCGTACACAGTCGATACGCCGGGCATGATTCAGCCGACGCTCTGGGAGAGTCAGCCCGGGCATGTCCACATGCTGACGCGTACGCCGTGGCGATGCATGTTCCGTAGCGACAGCACCGACTACGGTCGCACGTGGTGTAAGGCGTACCCGACCGAGATCCCCAACAACAACGCGGGATTCGACCTCGACAAGGCTGCCGGCGGCGCGCTCTACCTCTGCTACAACCCCGTTGCGAACAATTGGGGCAAACGTACGCCGCTCGTCGTCGGACGTTCGATCGACAACGGCCATACGTTTGACACCCTACTCACACTCGAGGACGGAGGCGGCGAATACTCGTACCCCGCCATCGTGGCCGATGGGCCTACACTGCACATCACCTACACGTACGAGCGATGCAACATCGCGTATGTCTGCTGCGTGCTGTGATTGCGTAACATAGAGGACAGTTGTACTATAATTGTAATTTGGGTTTTTCGACAAGCAAGAGAGTTATACTATGTATGGTATGCGGTATGCGTCGTGAAGTCTGTGGATTCGCAATGCGTGGTAGCCAATCAAACAGGTAGGGTTATTCGTAATCTTAGAGTATCTATGAGGTCGAATCATCCTCTCGACTGCCGTACATATAGTATAGTGCGTATCAATAGAATATGCAGCGGTTTTCGTAACTTTTATAGAGGTATGTCAAATCTCAAGGAGAACATATGGGACGATTAGACGGCAAGGTCGCCATCATCACGGGAGCGGCGCAGGGGTTCGGCGAGGGCATCGCGCGCGAGATGTCGAATGAGGGTGCAAAAGTGGTCATCGCCGACCTCAACGGCGAACTCGCGCAGACCGTCGCGGATACGCTGCCTGATGCAATGGCGGTCAAAGTAGACGTATCCAACGAGGAGAGTGTCGCTGCGATGGTCGACGCGACGATGGCGCGGTATGGCGGCATCGACATATTGGTTAGCAACGCGGGCGTACTCAAGGCGGGTTCGCTCGAGGAGATGGACGTCAAGTCTTTCGAGTTCGTGACCAAGATCAACTACACGGCGTTCTTCCTCTGCACCAAGTACGTGTCCGCCGCGATGAAGAAGCTGCACGCCGCCGATCCTTCGCGTCACTTCGACATCATCCAGATCAACAGCAAGTCGGGGTTGCAGGGTTCGAGCAAGAACTTCGCCTATGCGGGCAGCAAGTTCGGCGGCATCGGACTCGTCAAGTCGTTCGCGCTCGAACTCGTGGGGCATAATATCAAGGTCAACGCGATCTGCCCGGGCAACTATTTTGAAGGCCCGCTCTGGAGTGATCCCCAGAAGGGTCTATTCGTGCAGTACCTCAATGCGGGCAAAGTACCCGGCGCCAAGACCGTCGAGGACGTCAAGGCGTTCTACGAGGGTAAGATCCCGATGAATCGAGGCTGCTATCCCGCCGACGTAGCCAAGTGCGTATTCTACATCGTCGAGCAGAACTATGAAACCGGACAGGCGTACCCCGTTTCAGGTGGACAAATACTATAACTCATCTATTGCTATTCTAATTGCTATTCTATAGGAGTCATTCATGGCAACCGTCATCATCATGCCCAAGCAGGGGCAATCCGTCGAGAGCTGCGTCGTCACCAAACTGCACAAGGCAGTCGGGGACACCGTGGCTGTAGGCGAGATCCTATTCTCATACGAAACAGACAAGTCGGCGTTCGACGAGGAAGCCAAGGCGGCCGGTACCGTGCTGCACTACTTCATCGCCGAGGGCGACGACGTACCGTGCTTTGATAGTGTATGCATCATCGGCGACGCGGGCGAGGATGTCTCGTCGTTGACAGCCGGAAGCGCCAAGTCCAACGACACAGTACCAGTACCCGTGGCTGCAACGACAGCCGCACCTGTCGCGGCACAACCTGTCGCTACCGTGCAACCTACGGTTACAGCTCCAGCATCTGCCGACGGGCACATCGCAATATCTCCGCGCGCACGCGGCGCACTCGCACGTACAGGCGTCGACATTGCCGACGTTACCCCGTCGGGCGCAAAGGGTCGCATCACCGAACGTGACGTAATCGCGGCGGCGAACACAGTTAAAACCGCGCCCGTTGCGGCCGAAGCACCTGTCGCAGCGACTCCGCAATCGGTTGCAGCTACGGCGGCAGTGGACGAGTACGTCGAGAAGAAACATACAGGCGTGCGCAAGGCCATCGCTAAAGCGATGACGCACTCGCTGTCGTCGATGGCGCAACTCACGTTGCACTCGTCGGCTGACGCAACCGAGTTGCTCGCATACCGCGCGAAACTCAAGGACAACGCCGACAAGCTCGGACTGCCCAACATCACGCTCAACGACATGGTACTCTACGCGGTATCCCGTACGCTGAAGCAGTTCCCCAATGTCAACGCGCTGTACTTCGACGACGTCGTGCGTGAGTACAACGTCGTACACCTCGGCGTCGCGATGGACTCCGAACGCGGTCTGCTCGTACCCACGATCTTCAATGCGGACAGCAAGTCGCTGTCGCAGATCGCCGATGCGTCCAAGGCATACGGCGCAGCTGTCAAGGCGAACGCCATTACGCCGGACGCACTCAAGGGCGGCACGTTCACCGTGACCAATCTCGGCGCACTCGGCGTCGAACAGTTCACACCCGTCATCAATCCGCCGCAGGTCGCGATCCTCGGCGTGGGCGGACTGACCACGCGTCTCAAACCCGATGGCAAGCCGTATCAGGCGATGGGTCTGTCGCTGACCTTCGACCACCGCGCGATCGACGGCGCTCCTGCCGCGCGTTACTTGCAGGCATTGGTCAAAGCGCTCGAATCCTTCGCGCTGCTGCTGTCGATGTAAGGGGGACACATATGATATACGACATCATCATCCTCGGCGGCGGCCCCGCAGGTTACAACGCGGCAGAACGAGCTGCCGCCGCGCACAAGTCTGTGCTGCTCATCGAAAAAGAGCATCTTGGCGGCGTATGCCTCAACGAAGGCTGCGTACCCTCCAAGGCGCTGCTGTATTCTGCCAAAATTGCCGACAACGCGCGGCACGGCGCGGATTACGGCGTGGAAGTCAGTGGCGTCACGCTCAAGCACGACGCGGTCATCGCGCGCAAGAACAAGGTCGTCGCAACACTCGTCGGCGGCATCAAGTCCGCGATGAAGGCGCATAAAGTCACCGTTGTCGACGGCGACGGCGTCATTCAGGGTAAGGACGCGGACGGCATCCACGTCACAGTCGGCAGCGACGCATACGTCGGCAAGACGCTGCTCATCGCGACAGGTTCGTCGGCACTCGTACCGCCGATTCCGGGACTCAAGGAGAGTGTCGCGGCAGGGATCACACTGACCAACCGCGAGATCCTCTCGCTCGACGCAGTACCCGCCAAACTTGGCATCATCGGCGGCGGCGTCATCGGCATGGAGATGGCGAGTTACTACAACTCGGCAGGTTCGGACGTGACTGTCATCGAGATGCTGCCGCACGTCTGCGGCAACGTCGACATCGAGGTCGGCAATCTGCTGATCAAGGAGTATACAGCCAAGGGCGTCAAAATCAACACGTCGTCTAAAGTCACCAAAGTCGACGGCGGCACGATTACGTACGAGAAAGACGGACAGTCCCATACGCTCGAGTGCGACAAAATCCTCTGCGCGATCGGTCGACGCGGTAACAGTGCGGGTATCGGACTCGAGAGTCTCGGCGTATACTGCGAACGTGGCTACATCGTGACCGACCGGTTCATGCGCACCAACATACCCGACGTATACGCGGCGGGCGACATCAACGGCACGTATCAACTTGCGCACGTCGCGTACCGCGAGGGCGAAGTCGCCATCAACAACATACTCGGTATATCCGACACCATGCGTTACGACGCGGTACCCGCGTGCATCTACACCGCACCCGAGATCGGCTCGGTCGGTCATACCGAGGCTACGGCCAAGGCGGCGGGCATCGACGTGCGTTGCGTGAAAGTCCCCATGATGTACAGTGGGCGGTATGTCGCCGAAGGTGGCGGTTCGGGTTTCATCAAGCTCGTTGTCGATAAGAACAACGTGATCATCGGCGTACACGCGATCGGCAACTATGCGACGGAGTTCATCATGGAAGCTACGGTACTCGTCGACGGACAGTACACGGTCGAGCGCGCACGCAAGCTGATCTTCCCGCACCCGACCGTCTGTGAGATGTTACGAGAAGCGTTATTTCAAATATAAGGAGTCATCATGCCTAAGTCACAGTTTTTAGATCCGAACAAAGTGCGTCAACGCGGCACAGTGGAGTTTCAGCCGATCCCCGTCAACGCGTACAACAAGGGCGTAGACGAAGAGAAGAAACTCTATACCAAAGAAGATATGCTGCGCATCTACCGCGACATGCGGTATATTCGTGAGTTCGAGCAGATGCTGCTGCTGATCAAGACGACCGAGGAGTACAACGGCATCAAGTATAACCACCCGGGTCCCGCGCATCTGTCGCTCGGTCAGGAGGCGTCGGCGGTTGGTCAGGCGTATCTGCTCGGCGTCGAGGACTACATCTTCGGTTCGCACCGTTCGCACGGCGAGATCCTCGCCAAGGGCCTGTCGGCGATTGAGAAGCTGTCCGACGATGAGCTGACCAAGATCATGGAATCGTTCTTCGACGGCGACATCTTGAAGGTCATCAAGGGCAAGCAGAATGGCAATACGATTAAGGAGTTGGCCATCGACTTTTTGATCTACGGCGCACTCGCCGAGATCTTCGCGCGTACGACGGGCTTCCATCGCGGACTCGGCGGTTCGATGCACGCATTCTTTACGCCGTTCGGCATCTACCCGAACAACGCCATCGTCGGCGGCAGTGCGACGATCGCCATGGGTAGCGCGCTCTACAAGCACGTCAACCGCAAACCCGGCATCGTCGTATCCAACGTCGGTGACGCTTCGTTGGGCTGTGGCCCGGTCTGGGAAGCGCTGATGATGGGCTTCATGGATCAGTACAAGCAGCTCTGGGGCGAGCCGTACAACAAGGGTCTGCCGATCATCTTCAACTTCTTCAACAATCAGTATGGCATGGGCGGGCAGACCGTCGGCGAAACGATGCCGTACGAGATCCTCGCACGTGTCGGCGCGGGCGTTACACCGAATCAGATGCACGCCGAGCGCGTCGACGGCTACAACCCGTTCGCGGTCATTGACGCGATGCGCCGCCAGATGGAGATCATCGAGAAGGGTGACGGCCCCTGCCTGATGGATACGCTCACGTATCGCATGACGGGTCACTCGCCATCGGACAGCAGTAGCTACCGTACAAAAGAAGAGATCGACGCATGGGCAGAGCACGACGTCATCACGAATTTCGCCAAGAAACTCACGGATGCAGGCATCGCGACAGCCGCCGAGATCGACGCGATCAACAACGACGCAGTCGCACGCATCACCAAGATCTGCGCGCTCGCGTCGGATAAGAGCGTTTCGCCGTACATGGATTGTAAGGCCAATCCCAACATCATCAGCGACCTCATGTTCTCGAACACCAACGTCGATAAGATGGAGGATCGTCCCGTCGAGGTCAATCAGCCCAAAGAAGAGAATCCGCGCGTGCAGCAGATTGCCAAGAAGATTCGCTTCGCGTTCGATGAGAATGGCAAGCCTGTCAGCAAGAACAAAGTGTATCAGCTCCGCGACGGTATCTTCGAGGCCATCATCGATAAGTTCTACACCGATCCGACGCTGATCACCTACGGCGAGGATGTGCGCGACTGGGGCGGCGCGTTCGCCGTGTATCGCGGACTCACCGAGGCGTTGCCGTATCACCGACTGTTCAATTCGCCGATCAGCGAGGCCGCCATCGTGGGTAGCGCAGTAGGCTACGCGCTCTCGGGTGGACGCGTTATCGCCGAGCTTATGTACTGCGACTTCTTGGGTCGCGCGGGCGACGAAGTGTTTAACCAGTTGTCCAAGTGGCAGTCTATGTCGGCGGGCGTACTCAAGATGCCGGTCGTACTCCGCGTATCCGTCGGCAGCAAGTACGGCGCACAGCACTCGCAGGACTGGACGGCACTCACGGCGCACATCCCGGGTTTGAAGGTCGTGTTCCCCGCGACGCCGTACGATGCGAAGGGTCTGATGAACGCCGCACTGCAAGGCACCGATCCCGTCGTGTTCTATGAGTCGCAACGCATCTACGACATCGGCGAGCAGTTCCACGAGGGCGGCGTACCCGAGGGCTTCTACACCATCCCCATCGGCGAACCCGACGTCAAGCGTGTAGGCAGCGACATCACGATCCTGACAGTCGGCGCAACGCTGTACCGCGCGATCGACGCGGCGAACATCCTCAAGGATAAGTACGGCGTATCCGCCGAGATCATCGACGCACGTACGATCACGCCGTTCAACTACGAAAAAGTCATCGAGAGCGTCAAGAAGACAGGTCGTATCCTGTTGGCTTCCGACGCGTGCGAACGCGGCAGCACGTTACAGACGTTCGCGCAGAACATCACGGAACTTGCGTTCGATTACCTCGACGCACCGCCTGTCGTCGTCGGCGCACGCAACTGGATCACGCCCGCATACGAGATCGAAGACGCGTTCTTCCCACAACCGAGCTGGATCATCGACGCGATCCACGAGAAGATCATGCCGTTGCAAGGACACGTCGTGACGAACAACTACACCGACGTGGAACAGATTCGACGCAACAAGTTTGGTGTATAATATACAATGCACATACGATACACCAAGACGGCTGCGAAGACCCTCGGGAGCTACGACAAGCCCGCTCGGGATCGAATCAAGGCAAGGATATTAGGATTGACGGAAATACCCCCCCAAAGGCGACATAAAGCCGTTAGAGGGCAGTCAAACCGAGTACAGGCTAAGAGTAGGTAAGTATAGAGTAATTTACGAATACATGAAGGACGGCATCGTGCAGATACTGCAGGTAAACAAAATAGATAGTCGCGGCGACGTATACAAGTGAGGTGATTCGTGCATGAGCAAAACAACACAGGATATAGCAGAGATGCTCGATATGCTCCCTCAAAAAGAGCAGGAGTTTGCCTATGAATTAATGCGAAAGCTCATTGTTGCATGGGATCCAGACTTCACTAAGCTAACACCAAAAGAGGCGGCGGAATTGCAAGTAGCTCACGAGGAAGTCGTGAGAGGCGAAACAATCGGCCACGACGAAATCGACTGGGATTAACAGTTTTTCTCCGTTCCTACAACGATATGTTATACGTTACACATACCACTGATCCGTACTTTAACCTCGCGCTCGAGGAGACGCTGTTGCGTACTGTGACTGAAAACAGTATGCTGCTCTGGCGCAACGACAACGCCGTCATCGTCGGCAACAATCAGCAGACCGAGCGCGAAGTCAACGCCGCGTTCGTGCGTACGCACGGCATTCGTGTCGTGCGTCGCATCACAGGCGGCGGCGCGGTCTACCACGACCTCGGCAACGTCAATTACAGCATCCTCCACGTCGACGGCGACGTGGATATACACGCGTTCGCCGTAGGATTCCTCGCGCATCATGGTATCACCGCGACGCTCACGGGCAACGACATCCTCGTCGACGGACGCAAGATTTCCGGCACTGCGCGTGCGACCGTGGACGGACGCACACTGCACCATGGTACGCTGCTGTTCGACACCAATCTCGACATGCTTGAGGGCGTACTCACACCCGACGTCAGTAAGTTGCATAGTAAGGGCATATCGAGCGTCAAGCAGCGCGTGCGGCTACTCAACGAGTACATCGACGCCGACCGCGAAGGCTTCTTTGATCAAACGATTGCGTATGCATCGGGCATGACGCCGCTCGGCGACATATCCGACGATGTGATACAAGCAGCGCAAACGTTGGCAGATGCCAAGTACCGTAGGCGTACATGGACGTACAGCTAAAACAAAACCCCGCGTATGCGGGGTTTATTTTTGTATGATCATCTCACGCGCACTCGTACGCGTGGCCTCGGTGATGACTGCGCCGCCGATGATGCGCGCAAGTTCGTCGACGCGCGCCTCGCCGTCGAGTGTGATGCAGGTCGTGCGACTGCGTTCGTCGGTCGTGTCCTTGCGAATCAGGATGTGGTGGTTGGCCATCGCCGCGAGTTGCGCAAGATGCGTGACGCAGAGGATCTGCTTATACTCGGCGATGCGGCTGATGCGTTCGGCGATACGCTGCGCCGTACGACCACTCACGCCCGTATCGATCTCATCGAAGATGAGCGTCGGTATGTCGTCGCACTGCGACAGGATCGTGCGCATCGAGAGCATGACGCGGCTCATTTCGCCGCCCGACGCGATCTTAGACAGCGAACGCAGCGGTTCGCCGGGGTTGGTGCGGATCAAGAACTCCACCGCGTCCATGCCCGACGATGTGGGCTTGTCCGGCTGCACGTCGACGGCGAACAGACTCTTGCCCATGTCGAGCGCATGGAGTTCATCTGTGATGCGCTGCCCTAACGCTTCGGCGGCAGCCTTGCGGAGTTGGGTGAGTGTTGCGCCGATGTCGCCCAATGCCTGTTGCGCCCGCTCGAGTTCTTGGGCGAGTGCGTCGCGACGCTCGTCGGCGGTCTCGCTCAACGTCAGCTCTTCGGCGATCTCTTTGGAATACGCGATGAGTTGTTCGCTCGTCATGCGGTATTTGCGCTCAAGTCCGTGCAGCACGTCGAGTCGTTCGTCGATGCGTTCGAGCTCGTCGGGTTCAAACGACAGATCTTCATTGTACGCGCGTACGACTTCGGCGATGTCGGCCAAATCAATCGAGATGCTCTCGATGCGCGCCGACAGGTCTGCGAACGTCGTGTCATACTTGGATACGTCGTCGAGTTTACGCCCGAGTTGCGACAACGTCTCGGTCACGGCGCGATTGTCGCCATAGAGCGCGCCGTATACGGCGGACAGCGCCGCGCTGATGCGTTCGGCACTCGCGAGTACGCCGCGCCGCTTGCTCAACTCCTCCTCTTCACCCACCTTGAGCTTGGCTGCGCCCAATTCCTGCGCCTGCATCGAAATGAGCTGCAACCGCATGGCGCGCTGCTGCTCGTTCGACGTCATGTCGTCGAGTTCGCGGCGCAACGCCGATACGCGCTTGTACGCATCGGCGTACGCACTGAGCGTATCACTGTAGCGTCCGAATGCGTCAAGATATGCGATATGATTGGATACGTTGAACAGCGCGGCATTGTCGTGCTGGCCGTGTACGTTGATGAGTGCGCGCGAGATGTCACGGAGTATCGACGCCGTAACGATGCGACCGTTGACGCGGCAAGTACCCTTGCCGTCGGCACCCAATTCACGCGATAGTACAAGCTCATCCTCGAACTCGATGCCATACGGTTCGAGGACGGTCGCCGGGACGTCACTGAATACGGCGGTCACATGCGCCCTGTC
>CAYPOE010000044.1:0-11904 GCA_964412285.1 uncultured Eubacteriales bacterium
GACATTTTTTCTGAAGTACAGTATAGTATAATTGTAGGTTTTATTTGGTTGTTTTGCGCACTATGATGCGTTGTTATACGATTGTGCATAAAAATGTCGAGATCAGATATATACGGAGAATGTAGCATGATGGATACGCCTAAGGTTACGGTGTTTACGACTGTTTTTAATGCTGAAAAATGGATAGAACAGGCTATTGAAAGTGTGTTGCAGCAAACCTTTACAGAGTTTGAATATATCATTTTGCTCAACGGCTGCACCGATCAAACACCCCAACTCGTTCGCCGATACGCCGAGAGGGACGGTAGAATTAAAGTTCTATCCAGAAAAGCAAACAACAGGGCTGCAGAAGATGAAGTGATATTCCCCGAAATCAATACGCCATACATCACCATCCTCGACGGCGACGATTGGTTTGAACCAACTTTCTTAGAGAAAATGTATCATGCCATCGAAGATGAACAGTGTCAGTTGGTGTTGTGTTCTAACTATCTCTATCACGAGAATCAGAAGCAGCGAGAAAAAGACTTCTTTTTCCCGCCCCTCAAGAACCCCGAGAACAGCGTCGGAGAATTTGTGCAGAACCTTCAAATATACGGCTCCGCCCTAGGTAGGCAATGGAGCGCTATGTATGTATCGGAACTCTACTGCGAGGTCATGTATGGCGTCTCGTCGGGAGAACTCCCGGAGAAATATCCCGGGATCAACACGGCGGCCGATATTTTGATTACATGGACATACCTGAAGGCATGTCAAAAGATCTCGATTGTGCCCGAACATCTGATTACGTATCGCCTTCACGCGGGTACCGTGCGTCAGGGACGCATTGGATTGGATCGAATCGATGAGGCGGTCATGCTCCATACACTCCAAAAAGATACGGTTGCCCATTTTGGGATGTTGGATGAACAGAGACGACAGGCGTTGTTCGGTTTGTTCTATGGACACATTAACATGATTGTGAACCTCATCGCGCAGTCAAACGAGATGTCTACAAAAGAGAAACTGGGCGTGCTGCAATATATAACACAGTGCGAGCCTTTCTACGAATGGTCAGACCCTACGATTTTGATAAAGGTACTAGGGGAACCGTATACCCAAATCATGAAGCAAGCAGGCAATAAGTCTGCCTACTGGGAATATTTTATCGTTCGCCTGTTCGAGTGTGAGAAGAGTACGGACATGACGGATTATTTTTCTGCGGTATTCGATGAGCAGAATGGTCGTCGGTTCGGCGCGCATGTAATCGAAGATTTGAATAAAGACATGCGTTTGACAGAGGTCATCGAATACGCCAACGCCCAAAATACATTGAGCGATGAAAAGGTTGCGCTCTATAAGGCGCATGTACTTCACTCGATCGAGCAGGGTGAATTATCGAAAACCTACGACACGGTGAAGAACCTACTCAAAATTCGCCCGTTGGATAAAGAGTTCCTGTACTTCATGCTCTACCTCGCCATCGCCTTAAAACGGAAACCCGAGTTGCAGCGGATCGCGGTCGTCATCAAACAGTTTTATGGCGACGATCCCGATATGCAGGCATTCTTGAAAGATGCGGGCTATAAGCCGTTATCCGTGCTGATCCCCACCTATAACAGGTTGGAATATCTAAAGAAGTGCATAGAATGCGTGCAGCGACAGACCTTCACAGATTTTGAATTGATCGTGGTCGACAACGCGTCGAACGACGGTACTGGCCGGTATCTCAAACAGCTCTTGAAAACCGAGCCTCGCCTGAAGGTCGTCACCAATCAGAAGAACATGGGCGCCGCGTATAGTAGGAATGTGGCGATTCAAACGGCCACCTCAGACTACGTCACGTTTGTCGACGACGACGATTATTTCGAGCCGACGTTGTTCGAGGAGCTTTTGCGACTCAAAGACGCCCATCGCGCCGATATTGCGATATGCGGTGGATACAGCGCTTTCCCCGATCGAAACGAGCCTTACTACGTATACGAAGGCGAATACGTATACAATCGGATCGAGGGCTTGGAGGAATTGCTCAAACGCGAAAAATACAATGTCGCGCCGCCGGCCAAACTATTTGCCAGGAAGCTGTTTAACAACGCATGGTTCGAGCCGGGTCATCTGGTCGACGACATTCATTCGATTTACAAGGTCTTTCATTATGCCAAGACCATCGTCGCTACAGGAAAACCGCTCTACTATTGGCGCAAACACAACAGCAACATGACAGGCTTCATCCACGAAAAAAAGCTCACGCCCGCGCTCTTGGCCGAATACAGTGCCATGTGGTACAATCGGCTCATCTACTTTCGGCAGTTCGCGCCAGAGGTCGTCAGGCGCACGCGGTATTCGCAATTGTCATATCTCCTGTCGATGGCCGACAAGATCATCGAGTGGAACCTCGAAGATTGTATGCACGATTACAGCTGCATCATGCATTCTTTCAAAAGACTTGATGAGCGAGGCGCCGGCTTCTTGACTTTCGAGTTTGTAACAGAACACGACAAAGAACTGTATCAAAAGGTCATGGCCAGGAGGAATGGCGCTGTATGAGGATCTCCGCTATCACACAGCAAGACGTAAGAACGATCTGGGACAAACTCTCTGACGCCGAGAAAGAACGGCTCCAAGGCGCGTCTGTACTCGTCACGGGTTTTGCGGGATCGCTCGGCTATACGTTGTTGCACTTCTTCAGGGCGTACGGTGGGGAACTTGGCATCCAAAAGGTGTACGGCATCGATAGCTATCAATTCGGCAAACCGGCATGGTTGGCGCAATTTGTGGATCACCCGCTGTTCGATTTGCGCGAAGCCGACGTGACCCGTTGCTCGTTTGACTTCTGCGCCGAAGCCGACGTCATATTTCACATGGCCTCACTGGCCTCTCCCGTATACTATCGCCTCTATCCATTGGAAACCATCGACGCCGACGTGTGGGGTTTGCGGCGTTTGTTGGAGTATTACAAGCAGCGCCCCCTGCGCGGATTCTTATTCTATTCCAGCAGCGAAATCTACGGCGACCCAGCTAGAGACAAGATCCCAACGGACGAGCGGTATTGGGGCAACGTGAATACGGTCGGCCCCCGCGCCTGTTACGATGAGTCCAAACGTATGGGCGAGACGCTTTGCTATACGTTTGCGGGGTTGTATCAGATGCCGATTACAGTGGTGCGTCCATTCAACAACTACGGCCCGGGTATGCGCATCAACGACGAGAGGGTCGTGGCCGACTTCGCCAAGGCGGTCATGGAGGATGGCGACATCGTGATTTTCTCGGACGGCACGCCTACGCGTACCTTCGACTACATCCCCGACGCCACGGCGGGCTATCTGAAATGCGCGTTGTACGGACGATTCGATGTATTCAACATCGGCAGCCATGCGCCGGAGATCAACATCGCCAACCTCGCGGCGTTATACAAACGCATCGGCAACCGCCTATTCGGCTATGACCGCGACATCCTCTACAAGACGCATGTCGATCGACACTATTTGACCGACAACCCATCTCGCCGTTGCCCGGATACGTCCAAAGCGCAGGCGTTGCTCGGGTTTACTTCGACAGTGTCGTTGGAGGCCGGCGTCGAACGATACTTGCGCTTCTTGCACGGCGAATGAGCGATTGCGAATATAGGCAAACACAGGAGTGAGGACGCATGAAGGTAGTGATTTTGGCGGGCGGACTCGGCACGCGCATTACAGAAGAGAGTCACCTCAGACCCAAGCCTATGGCGGAGATCGGTGGACAGCCGATCTTGTGGCATATCATGAAATGCTATTCGTATCACGGATACACGGATTTCATCATTTGCTGCGGGTATAAGCAACACATCATCAAAGAATATTTTGCCGACTATTACTTGCATCGCAGCGACATCACGTTTGATTTCTCAAACGACAACAAGATGATCGTACACAACAACGTGTCTGAGCCTTGGAAGGTTACGGTTGTGGACACGGGCGTTCACACCATGGTCGGCGGGCGTATCAAGCGCGTGGCCAAGTACTTAGACGGCGAACCATTTATGGTGACATACGGCGACGGCGTCAGCGACGTAGATATACGGGCATTGGTAGACTTTCACTTCTCGCACGGCAAGAAGGCTACGATCACGGCGATCAATCCCGGGCAGCGTTTCGGCGTGTTGGATATGAAAGAAAACGGGGTCATTGCGTCTTTCCGCCAAAAATTCCACGAGGATGGTTCATACATCAACGGCGGGTTTATGGTGCTGAATCCGTCTGTGTTGGACTATATCGAAGGGGACGCCACAATATTAGAACATGAACCGCTGGTCGGTTTGGCACGCGACGGCGAACTGATGGCATACAAACACGACGGCTTTTGGCACTGTATGGACACGATGCGTGACAAAGAGCATCTGGAGATGCTGATTGCCAAAGGCATCGCCCCGTGGATCAAATGGTGATGTTGCCGGTGGTGAAAATGGGGAGGATACGATGATGTTTGCAAATGAGTATGATGCACTGCGGGTGCATCAAGGCGATATCGTTTTGTTTGGCGCGTTGGCGGCCGGCGTGCAGGCCAAACGCATAATAGAACGTATAGGACTAAAAGCGTCGTGCTTTTGCGATAACAATGCCGCTTTGTGGGGGACGCAGGTAGATGGCCTACGCGTCGTCTCGCCCTCGGAATTGCGGCAGACGTATGCAGATGCGAAGATCTTTGTTTGCTCGTACAACCGAAGTACATTCATTGCGATTCAAAAGCAGCTCGGCGAACTGGGCTTTCGGGATGTGCAATCCGATGACTCGCTGATGTGGGCATACAAGACGCAGTTCCGCAGACATAAGCTGGAGCCCGCGCAGGCCGATTATTTATTGGATTGCGTGCGGAATCCGGCAGGTAGATTGGTGATCGACCATCTCGGACTCATCTTAACGACGAAATGTACACTCCGATGCAAAGAATGTGGCAGCCTGATCCCGAGATTCGCGACGCCCACCCATGATGTACTCGACCGAATAACAACCGCATTGGATGCGTTTGTCGATTGCGTCGACGCGATCAATACGTTGTTTTTGTTTGGCGGAGAACCTTTTATTTACCCCGAATTTGGGGCGATAGTAGAGAAGGTTTTGGAATACAAAAACATTCGCCAAGTCACGGTCGTGACCAATGGCACCGTTACTCCAAAGGATGATTGGGTACCCGCGATAAAAGAACTGGATTTTAGAATTATATTCAGCAATTACGGAGATCTTTCGACAAAAAAAGAACAACTCTATGCATTTTGCGCCCAACACCATGTGATCGTAGAGGAGAGTGTCAACACGGTCGATGACGTCTGGCACGAAATCGGCGACTTATCCAAGTTGGATAAACCCGCTTCAGAACGCGAACGAGCGTTTGCAACTTGCAAATACAAGTCATCTTCAGGCTTTTGTACGATGTTGATCAACGGACAGTTTCATCTGTGCGCTACATCTGGGTTTGGCAGCGCGTGCGGTGCTATACCCAAATTGCAAGAAGATTACGTAGATATGTTAGATGTACAGCACACCATCCAAGAGAAGCGCAACAAGATTGATCTGCTCTACCACAAAGCAAAGAGCATTGGCGCTTGCGACTATTGCACGCACGCATATCACAAGGCGTACGTCAAACCGGCGGAGCAATGCTAAGAAGGATATTTCGCATATGAAGATTTGTCTATACGGACACGGCGGCAGCGGCAATCATGGCTGCGAGGCACTCGTGCGCTCGACCGCGGGATTGTTCGCGCACGACGAAATCACCCTGTATTCCCTCAAGAGAGATCAGGATGTATTCTACGGCATCGACGCCATCACAAAGAAGATCGTCGAATATCACAGGTACTTCAAACAGGGTACGCCGCAATACGCCGTCAATGCCTTCTTGCGTTATGGCTTCCAGTATAACGGATACTATTATCACTATGCCAACAAGAACCTTCTCTCGAAGATCGATCGCGAGGCAGTGTATTTTTCCATTGGCGGCGATAATTACTGCTACGGTAACTACCACAAAAACCTGTATTTCATCAACAAGCGGCTCTCTGCCAAGACCAAGACGGTGCTTTGGGGGGCTTCGATCGAACCTGCGTTGTTGGAGATACCGAGTGTCGTCGAGGATCTCAAACGATACGCGCTGGTCACGGCGCGCGAGAGTGTCACGTACAATGCCCTTTTGGCGGCAGGCGTTACCCGAAATACCCATCTCGTACCCGATACTGCGTTTATCCTCGAGAGCGGGAAAGGCGTCGATGTACCGTCCCATACGGTGGGGATCAACATCAGCCCACTCACGATTGAACTGGGTGCCAAGGTGTATGAGAGCTATCGAAATCTTGTGCAGTACATAATCAGTCATACCGACTATTCCGTGGCGCTGATACCGCACGTCGTGTGGGAGGGGAAAAGTGATTTGGTTCCGCTTAGGGAACTGTATCAGGCATTCGCGCATACCCATCGGGTGCAGTTGGTGGACGATGCCAACTGTATGGAATTGAAGGCTACGATTGCGAAATGTGAATTGTTCGTCGGAGCCAGAACACACGCTACCATAGCGGCCTACGCTAGTTGCGTCCCCACGATTGTCACGGGATACTCGGTTAAGGCCAAAGGCATTGCGTACGACTTGTTCGGGGACGACGAGAACTATTTGATTTCCGTACAAGACATGCAGAACGACGCGTTGCTCACGCAATTGTTTATCAAACTCGAGGAGCGCAAGACGGCGGTACGCGAACATCTGCAAGCCGTGATGCCGAGATATATTCAGCCCATTTACACATTGCCGACGCTGGTGAAAGGAGTTGTCAGATGACTGAGGAATGTCGCATGAAATGGAGTTGTCACACGAATGGTCAATTGATATGCAATGAGGGCAGCGTGGTCAATATAGCGGACACGGCTAAGATCCGACTTCGCGCCAATCTGATCCTCAATGCACAACGACCGAACGGGTCGCACAAGGAGACGATCCTGACCTTGCAGGACGATGCGATATTGACTGTGAACCGAGAATTCAGTGTATACTACGATTGCGATATTTGTCTGTATCGAGGTGCCAAACTCACATTGGGTTCGGGCTTTATAAATGCCGGATCGCAGATCCGCTGCTCGCACAACATCTCGATTGGCAACGGCGCTACCATTGCGAGGAACGTCATGATCATGGACAGTGATACGCATACAATCATCGTAAACGGCGTGCAACAGTGCGTGTCGAAGCCTGTTGTCATCGGCGATCATGTGTGGATTGGCACAGGTGCTATCATCCTGAAGGGCGTAACCATCGGGCGCGGCGCGATTGTGGGCGCGGGCGCGGTGGTTACGAAAGACGTGCCACCGCATACGATCGTGGCCGGGAATCCGGCGAGGGTCATAAAGGAGTGTGTAGAGTGGATGCTCTAAACCTGCCGGCGCGGGATTGTACGGGCTGTGGCGCGTGCCAAAACGTTTGTCGAAGCATCAGTTTGGTCGGGGATCGGGAAGGGTTTTGGTATCCGTCTGTCGCCGATGATTGCGTCCAATGCGGCCGCTGCGCGGAGGTCTGCCCATCATTGGCGGATTACGATATAACCAAGGATCCCCCTGTGGTTTACGGCGGTTATAATATGGACGAGTATACGCGGATCACGAGTACATCGGGCGGAGTCTTTAGTTTGCTGGCCGCCGCCGTGATTCGAGACGGTGGGTGCGTCGTCGGCGCCGCGTACGGCGAAGGATGGATGGTTCGACACAAGCTGATAGATCATGCATCCGAGATTGTACAGTTGAAGCAATCCAAGTATGTACAGAGCAATACGGGCGATGTGTTTCGTGAGATCAAGAAGGTTCTCGATACAGGGAGGAATGTATTGTTTTCGGGTACGCCGTGTCAAAGCGCAGGGTTGCAAGCATACCTCGGGACGTCGCACGATCGCCTCACGACCTGCGACTTTGTCTGCAAGGGCGTCATATCCCCGTTGGTGTATCGAAAATACCTCGACATGCTCGAGATGCGGTACAACAGCAAGATCGCGCGCGTGACGTTCAAAGAGAAGTCGCGCGGGTGGAATGGGTTTTGCACGGCAGTCGATTTTGAGAATGGCGAACGGTATATAGCGGACAGAAACACGGATCCGTATATGGTGGGTTATCTGCGGCACAACCTATACTTGCGTCCCTGCTGCCATGCTTGTAGATATAAAACTTTGCCGCGCGTCAGCGACCTCACGTTCGGGGACTTCTGGGGCATTGCCAAGACGCGTCCGCATTTGGACGATAACAAAGGCACGTCGTTCATCATGGTAAACTCCTCGAAAGGCCATGCACTCTTTGATGCGATCAAAGCCCATATGATGTACGAGTCATGTACGATCGAAGAGGTGGCCGTGGGCAATGCGTGCTTGTATCAAAGTTCGCCTGTGGGGCAACACAGGGGACCATTCTTTGCATCCATAATCGATCATACGTTTGATACGGCTATGGAGATGGCATTATCCGAAGGAGGCAAGTTGTGTTAGACGTTACGAAGCTATTGGAAGAAGAATTGGATATTCAGATCGAGATTGAAAAGGCCGGCATTCCAGATAAGCCGATTGTCGTGTATGGCGCGGGATATTATGGGCAGTCCGCAGTGAATCTATTGACAGTCAATGGGTTTGATGTGATTGCCGTTTGCGATAGCGATCTTCGGAAACAAGGACGTATGTTCAGTGGATTTCGTATATGCTCTATTGAAGATGTAACGAGGAGGTATGATGATTTTGTTGTTTTAATAGCCTCTGATTTTTACTATGCAGAGATATTTGCGCATCTACAGAAATCCATACCGCATGAACGGATCTTAAATGATATCATTACTGAATTTTTACGTTTTGGTTGCTTTAAAAGAAACGGATTTTTGACAGAACTATACCAAGCTCTCGCTGACGAGCGTTCGCGTGAAGTCTTGAGATTGATCTTAAAAGGCCGAGCGACAACAGAAACGACGTATTATCACGAGGCGTTCTCTGGTGATCAGTACTTCAATGAACTTACGGTCGTCGGGGATGAGGAATATCTAGTAGATGGCGGCGCATCTATCGGGGATACTGTTGAAAAATTCGTCAAAGCAACCAATGGTCGATACGGCAAGATCTACTCGTTCGAGCCGTTCGAGGAAGCCTTCGCGCGTTTGGAACAAGTCAAGGCCAGACACAACCACGACGAGCGCATCGCGCTCTTCAAAGCAGGTCTTTCGGATTACAATGGGAAAGCGGCCGGAAAACAATTTCAAAATTCTTCGGCCAACAGATTAGATGGGCCGTGTGAAGATGATCAAAACGCATTGGACGTCGTAACCATCGACAGTACGATCGATGATAAAGTGACTTTTATCAAATTGGACGTAGAGGGTAGTGAACTGGCAGCCTTGCGTGGGGCGCGGCAGACAATTTTGCGGTACAAACCCAAGTTGGCTATCTCGATTTATCATAAGCCGGAAGACATCATTGCCATCCCTCGGTATATCATGGAACTGGGTATCGACTATACGTATTATATCCGTCATCACGGACATGGCGAGCTTTGTTGGTGCGAAACGATTTTTTACGCGATACCAAAATAATCAGCGAGGGTATTCTATATGCCGCTTATCAGTATAGTTATAACCGTACACAACCTCGAAAAGTATATTGCCGCTTGCCTGGACAGCATTGTGGTACAAGCGAATGAGGTAGGCGACGTCGAGGTGATTGTCGTCGACGACGCTTCAACGGATCGCAGTTTGTCCATTTGCCGCGAATACGCGGCGCAGTACAGTTTTGTGCGCGTGATAGCGCTGCCTGCGCCGGCACGCTTTGGTCGGGCGCATACCCGCGGGTTTGATGAGGCGAGCGGAGAATATGTATGGGTGATTGATGGGGATGACTTTATTCGAGCGGATTGCCTGCCGGAAATCGTAGGCGTCATTCGGAGCCAAAATCCCGATATTGTGATGACGACATTTACCTGCGTACTCGAACCAGGGGGTATCGCCCTGCACGACGCGCGCTATGACAAGAGTAAATTCGAGCTCCCGTATGCGGATGTACTGCGCTATTTGGCCAATCTGCCCGGATTCCACTCTATATTTTGCAGGTATATCTTTAGAAAGGCTATTTTGAACGGCGAGAACCTTTTCTATTCAAAGGTTCCCCATTGCGTCACAACGAACGACTGGCTGCCGATGACCAAAATACTCGCAAACGGCAAGCAATTGTATTACCTCGAAACCCCTGCTTATTATTACCGCCGACATGGACGGTTATCCGTTACAGGCACGACGACCAACCGTCACGCCGTAGACCATTTCCTCACTGTGTTGGAGTTGATTTGCTATCTTGCAGACGGGTGGTACGACGCTGGCGTTCGAGCGTTTGTATTCGCGAAACTACGGCAGATCATAAAGATCGCGTTGTCTACCTCTTACTTGCTCACGCTTGCAGATCTCCAGTCTGTGGCCGCCGCGTTTGATGCAAAGAAAGAGGATTTGGCCATACTCCAAGACTCGCCCATATCGGACTTATCTGCATTGATTGCCCAACATGGCGCGTTAGAGGGTTTGCTACGTTTCATCAAATCCGATGAAATAGCCATATTGTCGGCCATACCGTGCGGCGAACCCATTTACATCTTTCCGACGGGGCTGCGATCTATCTACGCGTATACGCTTTTTTCGCGATACGGCATGGAAGTCAAGGGATTTTTGGATAACGACAAAACAAAGCATGGAGACTATATGGGCGTCTCGTGCATGGCTCCGGCCGATTTGCAGGCCGACGACGTCTGCGTGTTTGTTTGCAGCGTTTACGATCACTTGGAGGATACGTTGGTTGAACAATTGCGTGAGCTTGGGCTCCATTCATTTGCAGTTTCGCGCAATGGCACGACGCCACGTTGATATAAATGGGTTTGTTCTCGCAGGTCGAATATATGCAACCGAGATGGCGTTATCGTCGTCATATGCCTTTCATAACGATGATAACGCCATAGTTTGATGATCAAGAGCAAGCGACCATCGAAATAATATGTGTCACAGTTGCGCGGCTTTAGGCACAACCTTTCTTTCTGAATGCGGAATGCAATATCTGCACATATTAATTGGTTCGCCTGAATTGTATATCTTATAAATTTTCTCTCGCTTTTGCAGTGCGGTGACATCATCCGCTTTTATATTGACAAAATCATCTTCGAAGCGTGAGAATATACCACTTATGCCGCCGAAAGAAGATAAATAACAAAGATGGAACTCCCCATTGTGTAATATCCCATACTGTTTCACGTGCGCTTCCTTCAAACATGCATTATAATTGTTTTGAAGTTGCTCTTCCGTATAATGCTGATCGATATTTTTTGGTATCTCGTGCCATTCTGAGTTGCCAAAGGTGCTTTCTACGATGATGTGATTCTCGCTACAAAATCTTAGGAAATTTTCTTGATTTCGGACTACATCCCCATAATCACTCCTGCAGACGCGAAAGTCAAGGTTTTGCATGAAATCAACATCTTTTGCTTCGGGCAAGATGGTGCAATTTGTAATCACAAGTACTTCGTGTATCTTCCTTTGTTTCAAACAAAACTCTAAAAGTTCGCTAAAATTAGGATGCAGGAATGGCTCGCCGCCGAATAGAGATACACTCAATAGCATATCGACGCAATCCAGATATTTATTCAGTGTGTCCATTAATTCATACATATCATAATGCTTGGGATTTTTGAAGTACGGTATAAATGCCGCACATTCCTTGCAACGTAACGTGCATTTTTCCGTAATAACCCAATTCAAACCCTCAATAATCAACTTGTCTTCTTGTTGAGGATGTTTTACACATTCAATCATTTCGACTGCTTCTTCAGGAGTAAGCTTGAACGGTCTCAAATATACTTTATATGTATACTCAAGAGAAAACCAGTCGAGCACATCGTGATACTCCATTCT
>CAYPOE010000045.1:0-11890 GCA_964412285.1 uncultured Eubacteriales bacterium
ACTACAGTTTTGTGTTTATAGGACATAGGCCGGAGTCTTTTTGCGCAGACATATGCTATGCGCATTATTTGTATACTTATCATTTATGCTCAATTTCTTTAAGCGTGAAAAATCGTTTTATGTAAATCTCGCGGCGCTCGCCGTGCCCATGATCCTGGCCAACCTCGTCAATAGCTCGGCGGGCATCATCGACTCCGTCATGATCAGTAGCATGGGCGAACACGCGCTCGGTGCGATCACGATTGCCAATTCGCCGTTCTTCTTCCTGCTGCTGCTCATCTTCGGCGTGCAGAGCGGCGGCTGCGTACTCGTCGCGCAGTACCACGGCAAGCGCGACATGCGCGCGATCTCGCGCATCATGGGCGTATCGTACTACTTCTGCGTGTCGCTGACCACCATCGTAACGACGATCGCGTTCATCTTCCCCGAAGCCGTGATCCGCCTGTGGACGAACCAGACCGAGATGATCCCGTACGCGGTGGAGTACACGCGCATCGTGTCGTTCTCGTACATCCTGAACTGCATCAGTGTCATCTACACGGGCACGCACCGCGCGATGGGTAACACGCGCCTCGGTATGGTCGTACACAGCGTAGCCATGGTCGTCAATGTGATCCTCAACTACGTGCTGATCTTCGGCAAGTTGGGCTTCCCCGCGATGGGCGTAGCCGGCGCGGCGTGGGCGACATCGATCTCGCGCGTCGTGGAACTCGCACTCGTGTTCGCGTACGGCAAGTTCACGACGCGACTTGTCATCTATTGGCGCGAACTTGTACGCCCAGGCATGACCATGGTGCGCGACTACATACGCTACGCGCTGCCCGTCGTGTTCAACGAGGCGCTCTGGGGTTTGGCATTCTCGGTATACCCGGGCATCTTCGGGCGCATGAGCGCGGCGTACGTCGCGGCGTGGACGATCACAGGCAACGTCGATCGCATCATGTTCGCGATCATCTTCGGCATCGGCAACGCGGTATCCGTCATCGTCGGCAACGACATCGGCTCGGGCAAGGACATCAAAGAAGTCCGCGCCGACGGTATGCTGCTGCTCGTACTCTGCATCGGCATTGGCGCGGTATCGGCCGGCGTGATGGCGCTGTTCGTACCCACGATCACGGGCTTCTTTGTGCTGACCGATAGCGCGATGTACGCGGCGCGGTTCATGCTCTACGTCAACGTCGCGATGTTCACGCTGCGCGCGAACAACTTCACCGTCATCGTCGGACTCTTGCGCGGCGGCGGTGACGTGATCACGTCGTGTCTGCTCGACCTCGTGCCGCTCTATGCAATGAGTCTGCCGCTTGCGCTGCTCGGCGCGTTCGTCTGGAAGCTGCCGGGCGAGTACGTCTACCTGCTGATCTGCTTGGACGAATTCAGCAAGGCGATCTTCGCGTTCCTGCGCGTCAAGTCGGGCAAGTGGGTGAGGAACGTCACGCGCTAAGCCGCACTGCGGCTCATATGCTTGTCCCCCTCCGCATATATATGAAGTAATTCTATGCGGAGGACAGGGTATGTTTTATGTGATAAAGCGTTCCACGGCAGTCAAAATCTTGCTGATCGTCGCGGCGGTATGCACGATCGGTGCGGCCATGTACCTGACGTCGGCCGACGCCGCGATGAGCAAGAACGAAGGGTTCATCAAATGGGTTGACTTCGACGCGTCGTACGAGGCCATGACCAAGGCACTCGAACTCTCGGTGAAATCGCGCGAGGAACCCGTTCAGCTCGATTTCGTCGAGATGCTCGCGTACCTCGCGACGAAGTACGGCGGCGACTTCAAGAAGTATAAAGAGAGGGACTTGATCGCGCTCAAGGACGCACTCGGCGGCGGCGAAACGATGGCGTCGCTGACAGCGAAGTACAAGCACTATCCGTACTACATAGAGGCGTACACTGCGATTCTCGGCGAGTTCGTCGGCGAATACCGCGAGGAAGTGGCTGACGATGCTGCGCCCGGCGGGAAGAAGTGGGTCGACAAGTACGGCTTGAAAGTATATTCGCCGATTGCCAAGAACTTCCCGTATACGCACTACGACGACTTCGGCGTGGGACGCACGTACGGGTATAAGCGCAAGCACTTGGGCAATGATTTAATCGGGCAGGTCGGTACGCCCATCGTCGCGATCGAGGGCGGCGTCGTCGAGGCGATGGGCTGGAATCAGTACGGCGGCTGGCGCATCGG
The DNA here is from genome assembly GCA_964412285.1 of uncultured Eubacteriales bacterium. Taxonomy (GTDB): domain Bacteria; phylum Bacillota; class Clostridia; order Monoglobales; family CAYZNM01; genus CAYZNM01. The sequence goes on from CAYPOE010000045.1 coordinate 2,183, forward strand.
CATCCGCTCGTTCGATGGCAAGCGGTACTACTACTACGCGCATCTGCGTAAAGGTTTTCCCTACCACAAGTCGCTGCAAGTCGGTTCGACTGTAAAGGCCGGAGATTGCATCGGCTACCTCGGTCGCACGGGCTATTCCGCCAAAGAGGACACGAACAACATCGAGACCGCGCACCTGCATTTCGGGCTGCAACTCATCTTCGACGAGTCGCAAAAAGAGGGCAATGGCGAGATCTGGATCGATGTGTACAACATCGTGCGGCTGTTGCAGAAGCACAAGTCCGAGGTATTGAAAGACGCCGAGACCAAGGACTACAATCGCGTGTATGGGTACGAGGATCTGTCGGTCGACGATAAGGCGCAACCGAATGAAGTCAAAGACGAGTAGGGGTCGATTCCATATCGACCCGCAATGCTATTATAAATTACATGGTGATAAAATGGACTACGCAACAGAAAGTTTGAAGAAGCACTACGAATGGCGCGGCAAGCTCGAGATCACGCCGCGCGCCGCTGTCGACAGCGTGGAAGCGCTGTCGCTCGCATATACGCCCGGCGTTGCCGAGGCGTGCAAGGTCATCCAACGCAATCCTGACGACAGTTACAACCTCACGCGCCGCTGGAACACCGTCGCCGTCATCACGGACGGCACCGCCGTGCTCGGACTCGGCGACATCGGCGGCATCGCAGGTATGCCCGTCATGGAGGGCAAGTGCGTGCTGTTCAAGGCGTTCGGCGACGTCGACGCGATCCCGCTCTGCCTCAACGTCACCGATACCGATCAGATCGTCGAGACCATCTATCGCATGTCGGGTAGTTTCGGCGGCATCAACCTCGAGGACATCTCCGCGCCGCGCTGCTTCGAGATCGAACAGCGGCTGATTGAACTCTGCGACATCCCGATCTTCCACGACGACCAGCACGGCACCGCGATTGTCACGCTTGCCGCACTCTACAACGCGCTGCGACTCACAGGGCGCGATATAGGAAGCCAGCGTTGCGTGATCGTCGGTGCGGGCGCGGCAGGCGTGGCGTGCGCCAAGCTGCTGCAACACGCAGGGATCGGCGACATCCTGCTCGTCGACCGACAGGGCGTCATCCACAAGGGACGCGGCGGATTGAATGGCATCAAGGCCGAGATGGCCGAATGCACGAACCGCGACAACGTACAGGGCAGTCTGTCCGATGCGATGAAAGGTGCGGACGTGCTCGTCGGCGTGTCGGGACCGAACTTGGTCACAGCCGACATGATCCGCTCGATGAACCCCAATCCCATCGTGTTTGCGATGAGCAATCCTATCCCCGAGATCATGCCCGACGTCGCCTACGCGGCGGGAGCCGCCGTCGTCGGCACGGGACGCAGCGACTTCCCCAACCAGATCAACAACGTACTCGCGTTCCCTGGCGTATTCCGCGGCGTACTCGACGCGCGCAAGCGGTACATCACGACCGACATGAAGGTGGGTGCGGCCAAGGCGATTGCCGCACTCATTGCGGACGCCGACCTGTCGCGCGACTACATCATACCATCGCCGTTCGATCCGCGCGTCGCACCTGCCGTCGCGGCCGCAATGACTTTATAATACACGAGGTACACTATGCCGATCAATATACCCGATACCCTACCCGCACGCGGCGTGCTCGAGAGCGAGAACATCTTCGTCATGACGTTGCAGCGCGCGCTACACCAAGACATCCGCCCGGTGCGCATCGCAATCCTCAACCTCATGCCGACCAAGATCACGACGGAGACGCAGCTGCTGCGTCTGATCGGCAATACGCCGCTGCAAATCGACATCGACCTCGTGCGCACGGATACCTACAAGGCGCGCAACGTCAGCGAAGAGCATATGCTCGCGTTCTACAAGTCATTCGACGAGGTCAAGGACAACAAGTACGACGGCCTCATCATCACGGGCGCGCCCGTCGAACTCATCCCGTTCGAGGACGTCGTGTACTGGGGCGAACTGTGCAAGATCATGGAGTGGTCGAAGCACAACGTCACAAGTACGTTCCACATCTGTTGGGGCGCACAGGCCGCGCTCTACTACCACTACGGCATCAACAAGCACCTGTTGCCGAAAAAGCTGTTCGGCGTATACGAGCACTACAACGTCGAGCGCAACCATCCGCTGCTGCGCGGGTTCAACGACGTGTACAACGCGCCACATTCGCGCCACACGACGGTATACGAGAACGAGATTACGGCAATACCTTCTTTGAAGGTACTTTCGCGCTCCAACGACGCGGGTGTGTACATCGCCGCCTCCAATGATGGCAAGCAGATCTTTGTGACTGGACACAGCGAGTACGATGCGACGACGTTGAACGACGAGTACGTACGCGATGTGGACAAGGGTCTCGACATCGCAGTACCCGAGCACTACTTTCCTGGCGACGATCCCACGAAGGCCCCGCACGTGACTTGGCGTTCGCACGCGAACCTGTTGTATACGAATTGGCTCAATTATTATGTATACCAGACCACGCCGTATGATCTGAACGAGATCCAGTAGGAGTTTACTTATGATAAAGAACGTGATATTCGACATGGATGGCGTCATCGTGCATTCGGAGCCTGTGATCCTCAAGAGCGCGATTGCCGCTTTGGCCGAGTGGGGTGTTCACGCGACCCGCGAGGACTTCCGCGACTTTGTCGGCGCGGGCGAGGACATGTTCGTTGGCGGCGTCGCGCGCAAGCACGGCGTCGAGTACGTACTCGAGATGAAGACGCGCACGTATGACCTCTACGACGCGTACGTCGTCGGCAACCTGCACGTGTTCGACGACTGCGTCGCGCTGATCAAGCGCCTCAAGGCCGCCGGCGTGCGCGTCGCACTCGCGTCGTCCGCCGACCGCCGCAAGGTACTCTGCAACTTAAACGAAGCAAGACTCCCCGTCGATACGTTCGACGTCGTACTCACAGGCGACGACGTGACGCACAAGAAGCCCAATCCCGAAATCTACACAACCGCCGCCGAACGCTTGGGCGCGGACCCATCTGACTGCGTCGTCGTCGAGGATGCGGTCAACGGCGTCATGGCCGCCAACGCGGCGGGGATGCGTTGTCTCGCGGTGACGACGTCGTTTGCCGCCGACATCCTCGAGGGCGTGACGCCGCCGCCATTTTGTGTACTGCCCGACCTATCGGGTGCATATGCTGTATTGGAACAGCTATAAGTCTCTATGTACTCTCGCGATTACCCCCACATGCCGTGGTGGCGCAAGCTGGATATTCTGCTGCGCGCCGTCGGTTACTTTGTCATCTACTTAGGCGTACAGGTTGCGGTCAGCTTTGGACTTGTCGCGCTGCGTCTCTGGACGGAGAGCGACCTCGCCGACAGCACGATCCTGCGCGTCGCGGACGTGCTCGACCAAGGCTCATTGACGTTCGCCATTGTGCTGAGTCCGATCCTCACGCTGCTCATCTTCGTGATGATCTGGGCGCTGCGGCGGATCTCCGTGATCGAGCGGCTCGATCTCCGCCCTGTATCGTGGCGCAAACTACTCGGCTACACGGCGTTGGGTTTGGCGCTCAACACGGGCATCACGCTGTTGCTCACGATCTTGCCGCCCGAGGTCTCGGATAGTTATCGCGTCGCATCCGGCCCGCTGTTCTCCGACATCACGGTACTGTCGGTCGTCGCCATCGTGATCCTCGCGCCGATCTGTGAAGAAGTCATCTTCCGCGGCATCCTACACAAGGCGCTGCGTACGGTTATGCCCGTATGGGGCGCACTGCTCGTATCATCGGCCATCTTCGGCACGGTACATGCGGGTTGGGTCTGGATGCTGCTCGCGACAGGCATGGGACTCATCTTGGCTTACGCGTACGAAAAAACCCAGAGTTTATACGTACCCATCGTCATGCACATGGCGATCAATGGCTTCTCAGTGCTGCTGACCGTATTCTTCTCGAATTCTATATAACATGTCCTATCTGCTGGTTCTGTTAGAGGGTATCATCACGTTTGTATCGCCGTGTCTGCTGCCGCTGCTGCCCGTGTATCTGTCGTACTTCGCGACCGACGCGGCGGGCGAACGGCACAAGCGCGGCCAGACGTTGGCGCACGCGTTGCTGTTCGTCGTAGGCTTTACCATTGTATTCACGACCCTTGGCGCGCTGTCGGGTGTACTCGGCGCATGGCTTGAGCGGTATCGCACGGCGTTCGACCTCGTGTCGGGCGGCATCGTCGTACTGCTCGGCATCGGATACATGGGATTGCTGCCCATCCACATGCCGCACGTCGCGATCAAGGGGTATGACCCATCGCGCATGGGCATGGTCAAGGCGCTGCTGTTCGGCATGGTGTTCGCCGTAAGCCAGTTCCCGTGCATCGGCACGCATCTCGGCGCGGCACTCATGCTCGCCGCGCACAGCGGCGGCGTATTGGGCGGCATCACGATGCTGCTCACGTACTGCTTGGGTTTGGCGATCCCGTTCGTGATCTCGGCGCTGCTCGTCGAACGGCTCGGCAATGCGTTCGCGTGGATCAAGTCGCACATGAAGCAGATCAACATTGCGTGTGGCGTGATCCTCGTATTGCTCGGCTTCCTCATGATGACGGGCTGGTTCTTCGAGATCGTCGAGATCCTCGAGGGACACGCGCATCCATGAATATGCCATACAATCGCATAGCAAAACAGCCGACAACGGGTCGGCTGTTTATTTTTTGCTCACGTACGCCTCGCGCGTCGTGGCGTTCCACTCCATCTTGTAGCCGAAGTGGTCGAGCACAAATCGCAGCGGCACATGCGTAACGCCCGCAATCGACTTGGGCGGCGGATCCACAGGGTACAACTCGTTGCCGATCATGATGAGTTCTGCACCGTCGGACACCGTCATCTGCCGACCGTTGTAGTGGATCACGGTCGATTTCTTCTTGGCGTCCCAGTACATATCAGACGGTTTCGCGCCCAACGCACCCATGATTGCACGCAATGGCACATAGCACACGCCGTCGACCATACGCCCAATGCCGTCGATGGAGGTACCGTCGACGTAGACCGTCGCGATGTCGCGGCTCGGTCGGATGGTCTGTGACACCTTCTGCACCGTAGACGTACGCGTCGCTGTGTCGCCCGCCTTCTTGGATGTGATGTCGATGTACGTATAGTCGAGCCTGTCGTAGTAGCGCTCGATGAGTACGCCCTGCACCGTATCCGGATAGAGCTTCTGGTTGTAGTATGGCGACCCCGCGCGTATGACCGTGCAGCCCACGGCCTTGTGTCCGACCTGCACGGCCTCGCGTATGCCGTCGGATGGCGCATAATGGTCGTGTCCTGCGATGAACACGACGTCCTTGTTCGTGCGCAGGATCTCCATGAGTTGGTTGGCCGACGCCTTGTCCAACGAGCCTTCCGTGAACGGGTAGTGCGATACGACGAAGATGGGCAATCCCGCGCACTCGACCGCGGCCTTCTGGAGTTCGTTGCGCAGCCACGCGGCCTGTTCGTCCTCCAACACGCCGAGTCGCTCGAACGTACCCTCGCGCGCGTCGGGCGTACCCAACACGATGAAGCGCAGTCCGCGCACGTTGACCGAATAGTAGTACGGCTGCCCCGTCTTGCCATAGAGCAGCGACCGCGCGTCGGCGACCGAGATGTTGTCGTAGTCGTGGTTGCCAATCGCCCAGACGACGTCGACGTCGCCGAGGTGTTCGCGTATGAGCGCCTCGATCGTGTCGTACGCGCCGAGCTGGCTGTTGTCGGAGTTATCGCCGATGTTGACGACGACGTCGATCTCGTACTGCGACAGATACTCAAGATATGCGACAAAACGCGACTGATTTCCTGGGAAATCGAGGTGTAGATCGCCGATCGTTGCGATGCGCGTCATGGGTTGCGCGGCGCGACAGACCGTCGCGCACAGGAGTGACACGCACAGCAATAGGACTGCCGTCCCGTAACGTACGGCGTTACGGGACGGCAGCTTGCGTATGATGTATATGATGGGCAACATGTGTCAGGTATCATCTGTACGCGTCCAACGCATCCACGAGGCGTTCGAGCGCTTCGGGGATGGCGTCCACGTTGAAACCGGTTTTGCAGCTCACGCAGAGGCTGTTGCCGTCAAGTGGCAAGACCGACATGTCGTCGACTGCGTCGCATTTGTTGTAGATCGTGAGTCTGGGTTTATCCGCCGCATCCAACTCCGCGAGCATCTCGTCGACGACCTCGATGCACCGCGTCATATCGGGACTCGATGCGTCGATTACGTGTACCAAGCAGTCGGCGAGCGCCGCCTCCTCGAGCGTCGACGCGAACGCCTTGATCAGATTGGTCGGCAGTCGGCGTATGAAACCGACGGTGTCGGACAGTACGACGCGCCGCCCGTCGGGCAGGCGATACGCGCGCGCCGTGGGGTCGAGCGTGACGAATGGCGCGTCGGCGGCCTCGACTGTGGACGCAGTGAGTCGGTTGAGCAGCGTCGACTTGCCCGCGTTGGTGTAGCCGATGATGGCGACCTGCGTCACATCGCCGCGCTCGCGTGCTTTGCGCGATACGCGCCGGTGCCGTTTGACGTCCTCGAGTTCGCGCTTTAATCGCGTGATGTTGTGCTTGATGACGCGCCGCTCGTGCTCGAGCTTGCTTTCGCCCGGGCCGCGCGCGCCCACGACGCCGCCGACGAGGCGGGACAGGTGCTTGTTGGAACCTGTGAGTCGCGGCAAAACATACATCTGCTCGGCGAGCCGCACTTGCAGCTTGCCCTCTGCCGTACGCGCACGCGCCGCGAAGATCTTGATGATGATCAGCGAACGGTCGAATACGTCGATGTCGAATGCATCCTCGAGATGCCGCACGTGCGACGGCGACAGTTCGGTATCGAACACGACGGCGTCGGCCGCATTGGCCTTGCAGTAGGCAGAGATCTCGGCAACCTTGCCGCTGCCGATGAAACTCTCGTTGTTGACCTTATGCAGCCGCTGTGTGAACGTATGCAATACCTCGTAGCCGAGGCTCTCGGTCAACACCTGTAACTCATGCAGCGACGCGTCGTCGCTGCTGTCGCGCTCGCCGTCGATGGTGACGCCGATGAGCACGGCGCGGGGCTTACGTTGTACTTCGATATAATTTGGCATAATTTTAAGAGAATGATGACGTCTGCCAAACTACGATGCATCTATATGAGATCGAATACGCGTTGTCAGGCGTTGAGCACGGTGCGACCGTGGAGTGCGTGCGACAACGTCACGTCGTCGGTGAACTCGAGATCCGCGCCGAGCGGCACGCCATACGCAAGCCGCGTCACAGCACCCACGCGTCCGCGCAGCAGTCCCGCGATATACAGAGCCGTCGCGTCGCCCTCGAGCGTCGGCGCCGTCGCGACGATGACCTCGTCGACGTCACGCGTCTGCACCGTGTGCGAGAGGTCGCCGATGTGCAGATCCTCGGGCGTGACGTTGTTGACGGGTGACAGCGCGCCGTGCAGCACGAAGTAGCGGCCGTCGTACACGCCCAAGCGTTCGATCGCGAGCAAGTCCTTGCTCGACTCAACGACGCAGATCACGCGCGCATTGCGCCGCTCGTCAGAGCAGATGGTACACAGTTCATCGACCGACAAGTTGCGGCACGCGTCGCAGAGTCGCAGCGACGACTTGGCCATGCGCAACGCCTCGGCGAACGCCTCGACTTCACCGTCGGACAGGCCGATCACGTGGAACGCCAATCGCCGCGCGGTGCGCGGGCCGACGCCGGGCAATCGCTCGAACTGCTCAACCAGATTCTGTAACGGAAGTAGCATGGGTTGTGAGAATGATTGTAGTTGGGTACATCATCAGAAGTTGTATTGGCCTAAACGTTTGTCAGACTCCACGTCCACCTTGGCGAGGCAGTCATTGACAGCCACGACGAGGATATCCTCGAGCATCTCGAGGTCGTCGAGATCGACGACGGCGGGATCCACCGTGATCCGTGTAATCTCTTTCTTGCCATTGCAGACGACGCTTACCTTACCGCCTGCGGCGTCGGCGGTAAATTCCATCGCCTCAATCTCGGCGCGCGCCTTCTCGATCTCTTTCTGTAGACGCTGTGCCTGTTTGATCATGTTGTTCATATTGCCGCCGCCGGGAAAGCCTCCCTTTGCCATTATCGTATCCTCCACATAGTTAACGTATTCTCCAGATTGCCATGACTGTGTACCTCCGTCTGCGGTCTATAGGGCCTACAGGGTTTATGTGATCGTAAAGCGTTCGCCCAATGCGCCCGCGCGCTGTATGAGTGCGTCGAGCGGGTCGGACGCTTCGGTGACTTCTATATGAAATGTGTACTGCGGGAATAGGGCGGTCAATTGCTCGCGCACGTTGAACACCGCGATGAAGGATTCCTTCGACTTATCGACTGCGAACGTCGCGGCACTGCCATCGATGCGCAGTGAATCAGGCGTGATGATGGATGCAATCGCGGGCAGCCGCTCGATGACTTTGGCCGCCATCTCGGCCGATGTGATCGTCAACGCCGATAGATCCGGCGTCACGTCGCCAGAATGCGGCGCTTTTGTCACCGATTCAACGGCGGGTGCGACGTCGGACGGCGGTGACGCCACCGCCGGCACGGGCGTCGCCGGGATGGGCGTCGCGACTGCGGGCTTGGGTGCGTCGGCGACCGCCTTGGGCTTGCTGCGTTGCGTCTGGACGGGTTGCGTGCCGTGCGCAATCTGTTGTTCGAGCTGTTCGACGCGCGCGGCCAACGCTTCGGGCGTCGCCGATAGTTGGGGCACGCAGAGCTTGATGATGCACGCATCGAGCGCGAGTGCGGGCTGGTTCGCCGATCGCAGCGGCGTATCTTGCAACACGCGCAGCATATGCAGCACTTGTGCAACGGACAGCGTCTCGCAGGAAGAACACAGCTCGGCGTAGTCCGCGCGCTCGGTCATGTCGTAGAGCGCGTCGCCCGCCATGTACTTGGATAACAGTACGGTATGCAGTGCGTGGGCGAGTTCGTCGCAGAGTCGCGCGGGTTCGGTACCGTCATCGGTGATGGCGTGACATGCGGTCAATGCCGTCGCGACGTCGCCGTCGGCGATGGCGTGTATGATGCGGATCAACGCGCGCGTACCCGCGCCACCGATCGCGGCGGTCGCCGCGTCGTAGTCGATGGCGGGCAGCGTAATGCACCGTTCGAGTACGCTCAACGTGTCGCGTACCGAACCGTTGCCCGCCGTCGCGATGAGTGCGGCCGCGTCGGGCGCAATGGACTTGCCTTCGCGCGTCGCGATGTCGACGACGTGCGCGGTGAGCGCCGCGTGGCTGATCGTATGCATGTCGAACCGCGTACAGCGCGAACGAATCGTCGGCAGCATCTTGCGCGGCTCGGTGGTCGCGAAGCAGAAGATGACGTGCGGGGGCGGTTCCTCGAGCGTCTTGAGCAGCGCGTTACACGCGCCCGTGGACAGCATGTGCGCCTCGTCGAGGATGTACACGCGGTACTTACTCATCCCAGGCGACGTAATGACCTCGTCGCGGAGGTCGCGTATGAAGTCGACGCCGTTGTTAGAGGCGGCGTCGATCTCGGCGACGTCGGACACTGTGTTGTGCAGGATGGCCGTACAGGTCGGACACGCGTTGCAGGGGTCGCCATTGGGACGCAATGCCTCACAGTTGACGGCGCGGGCGAGGATCTTGGTGATCGTCGTCTTGCCCGTACCGCGCGTACCGCAGAACATATATGCGTGTCCGATGTTGCCGCCGAGGAGTTGTTGCGTGAGTA
>CAYPOE010000046.1:0-11864 GCA_964412285.1 uncultured Eubacteriales bacterium
TGCGCGAGCTGAATTCAGCCGAGACGCGTACACTCGAGCCGCTGCTGTCTGACGACGTGGTCGGCGCACTCTACGCACCCGACTCCGCGATCGTCTGTCCGTACGAACTTGCCGTACACGCGACCGAGAACGCGCTCGAAAACGGCACAGAACTGCGCCTGAACGCCAAAGTCACGGCGATTGCGCCGCGTGGCGACAGCCGCGACGGATGCGTCGTCACGTTTGACGGTGGCGACGCCGTGGCGGCGCGGTACGTCGTCAATGCGGCGGGCGTACATGCCGACGCAGTCGCGCGCATGGTCGGCGACGACAGCTTCGCGATTCGTCCGCGCAAGGGCGAGTATCTCGTCATGGATAAGCGCGCGTGTCACATCAACGCGACGTTGTTTGCGATGCCGTCGTCCAAGGGCAAGGGCATCCTCGTATCGCCGACCGTCGACGGCAACCTGCTCGTCGGCCCTACATCGGAATTCGTCGACGACGGCGAGGATACGAGCGTGACCCCCGACGGCATCAGCCACATCGTGCAGGAGGCGCGGCGGTACGTGCCGAGCCTCAACGCGGCCGACGCGATCAACCTGTTCGCGGGCAACCGCGCGTACACGGGCGCAGGCGACTTCATTCTGCGCGCGTCGAGCGTCGCACCGTACATGATCCACGCGGCAGGCATCGAGTCGCCCGGACTCACGGCGGCTCCGGCGATTGCCGAATACGTCGTAGGCTTGTTGGGCGACGCGGGATTGCCGCTGACGGCCAAGGCCGCGTACGAACCGCGCTATCACAAGCCCAAGCCGTTTGCGCAGATGTCTGACGATGAACGCGTAGCGGCGATTGCGGCGAATCCTGAGTATGGCGAGATCGTCTGCCGCTGCGAGACCGTGACCAAGGCCGAGATCCGCGCCGCGCTGTGCGGACGCGTGCCCATAAGTGGATTTGACGCGCTCAAACGGCGTACGCGCGCGGGTATGGGGCGTTGCGGCGGTGGATTCTGCCGTTGTCGCGTGATGGAGATGGTATAGGCAACACAAGGCCGCGCACAGGCGCGGCCTTGTTGTTTACACATCGGATTGCGTCATACCACGAGCAGCATCCCGGGCTTGAGCGGGGTGTCGGCCGACATGTCGTTGGCCGCGAGCAACTCGCTCATGGGCTTGGCGTAGCGTTTGGCGATGCTCCAAGCCGTATCGCCGTTCTGCACGAAGTAGACGCGGATCACGCAGCCCGACGCCGCTTCCATCAGCTCGTCGCGCAGCGCGACTTCTTTGACGTAATCGACGCGTTCGGATTGCTTGACGTCGACGCGCGTGCAGAGCAGCAGTCGCAGCTCGGCGCCGCCCGACGAACCCATCGCCGCGCCCGCCTCGCACAGGTACATCATGACCTCGGCGTTCTGCCCCGCCTTCGCGCCGGATACCTCGACGGTCTGGCGCGTATTGATCGAGAAGCGTTGGCGGTATGTCTCGCCGCCCGCCGTGATGCAGTAGAGGTTGCCGTCGCAGTCGATGGACAGCGTCGCCGTGTCGTCGGACACGGTCGCTTCGGCTACGCGCGGGTACGCCTCGACGTGGTAGATGCTCGACGGCTCGGGCATGTCGTGCGGCAACGCGATGGCTTCGCGCACGATGAGCTGCGCCTCGTTGGACGCGATCATGCGCTCGGACAGGCACGACGCGCGCTCAACGTCGACGGGCTGCACGGTCGAGTAGACGTCGCTGAGTACCTCGAGGTTGGCGTCGCCCGTCAGCGTGACGTTCATCTTGATGTTGCACGAGAGCAGTATGATGCGCGGCAGGCCGTCGGGATCTTCGCCGATCTCGACGTCGCAGTCGCCGACGTGGAAGTTGGTCTCGCAGCGCATACGCTCGTCCGCACCGTAGCACTCGACGACCTCGGTGAATGGGATGTCGAACGCGGCAGGGTACAGGCTGTTGGGCGATTCGTTGGACTGGCAGAGTACGCAGAGGTGCAGCAGCCCCTTGAGGATGACTTTGTTGCTGATGACCTTGCACTCGCGCGGCACGACGCGCATGTTGTGGCAGAGGATGCTGTTGAGGTCGGGCGCGGTTGACGGCAATGTGAGGCTCTCGCGCAGCGTGCAGTCGGCCTCCTGGATCGCGTGTACGAGCGCCATGTCGAGCGTATGGTGCAATTGCTGCAAGCCTTGTCCCGTCGCGCCTGTCACCACGTCGACGGACGACAGCCCCGTGCAGCGCACCCAGAGGTCGACCATGGCCTTGACCGATACCTTGCGCGAATTGATGATGCCGACTTGCAGATCGCGTACGCGCGTGTCGTAGTCGACATGCATGTCCTCTGTCGCGCCGGGTACGCTGACGCCTGCGTCGAACGGCAGCTGCACCGTGATCGAGCAGATGTTACCCTTGTCCGACTTATAGAGGATCGTGACGTAGGCGATGCAGCCCATGCGCACGCGGTCGGACGCGGCGTTGCAGTGGGTGGGTACGACGCGCGCGTCGCTCTGGAGCACGCGTACGATGTCGGCCTTGGAGTCGGGTATGACGTAATCGGATTCGGCGAGCGCCGTATGACTGCCGTCGCAGATTCGCCCGCCTATGTTGATGCTCTCTTTGTGGAGTTCCACGTGATTCATTTGACAACCTCCGTAGGATCAGTACCGCTGTACATCCGCATGTATGATGGCAGGATTTTCATGCGGCGTCTGTGTTTGTGTGAATTTTGACCATAACGCACCTATTCATGTGTATGCGATCGACGCGCGGGATATGCCATGGGAATGTACGGGATATTTGGGTTTGGGAGCCATTGCAGGCGGTCGTGAAGTGACATCGGAGTAGTATATTTGCATGTAATCTTATAACAATCTATGCAAAATCTGTATTTTATGCATAAGCATATTTCATAACTACACGCAGGGCAACAGATATTGTCATGTGCAATACGTAAAAATATACAGTATCAGCTAAAAAAGCCACGCGAAGTGCTGAAAAAAACAAACATTCCTCTTCACAAAACCGCAACTTTACTTTATAATGTAAGTAACACGATCCAACACAATGGAGGTTCACGGTAATGGTCGTGCCTCATAGGGTCAAAAATCTCATGGGCATTTTGCGTTTATTACCGTAAGGCACGGCTGGGGGGACGCAAGCGTTCGCCGTACGCTGTGCGCAGGGGTGATGAACCCTTTGGCAGCCGTGCGGCAAGATGATTGGATGTGGAAATAGTGATAGCAATACGAGGGGGACATTTATGTTAAGACTCAGGGAGTTGCGTGAACAGCATGGGCTGACGCAGGAGAAAGTCGCGGCCATGATCGATGTGGATCGTTCGACTTACTCTAAATACGAGAAGAAAGACGCGTCGATCAGTGCAACATCGCTCATCCTGCTGGCGCAATACTACAACGTGTCTGTGGATTACATCTGCGGCCTGACCGAGGATCGTCATCCCAAAGACGTGGAGTTCGTGGACAACGTACCTGTCACGGAAGAGATCACGGAGTTGGTCAAGGAGTTTTCCAAGCTCAATCACCGTCAAAAGACGATTATCTTCGCGCACATTTACGAGATGCGCGACATATACGGCCTTGAGGCGAGCGGGGAGCCCATCAACGGCATGTGGAATTAAGCGTACATGTGAAGTGGCGTAAAACGTTCTGGGCCATAGTCAGACAGACTATGGCCCAGTGCTTTGGGAAAACGGCAAATCCTATTTACAAAATCAAGAAGCCAATTGAAGAAAGTTTCGGCGGGTTCAGTCAAAAGAAAAACACGGCTGCCAGTTTTATGATCTGTGGCTATTGCTTTTCTGCTCTACATAATGTATAATATAGACGATAGGTTTACAATAAGATCCTTGTGCCGTCAGGGATCACGTAGGCCGAAGGCTCGATTGCCGTCATCCCTCCGTTTGGATGACGATACTCCCGAACTCCATTTCTAACGCTTTCTTACATTTTTTCTTTCATTTTCTATGACCAGATTAGAGTTCCTCGCTACCAAACCCAAGGGTTATACATTGACCCACGACGACATACGATTTCTTGTAAGGGAAAACAATATACGCTTTATTCGTCTGCAATTTACCGACATCTTTGGTACGCTCAAGAATGTTGCACTCACCGACGCGCAGCTCGATAAGGCGCTCGCAGGCGGCGTGATGTTCGATGGCTCCTCCATCGAGGGCTTCGTGCGCATCGAGGAGAGCGACCAGAACCTCCGCCCCTGCATCGACTCGTTCGAGATCTACCCATGGCGCGGCGAACCGGGTAAGACTGCGCGCATGATCTGCGACGTCTATACGCCCGACGGGCAGCCGTTCGAGGGCGACCCGCGCTACGTGCTGCGCCGCGCCCTCGACCGCGCCGCGGCCATGGGGTACGCGTTCAACGTCGGCCCCGAACTCGAGTTCTTCCTGTTCGAGAAGGATGGCGACGGCGATCCGACGACGGTCTGCCACGACGAGGCTGGGTATTTCGACCTCGGCCCCGTCGATATGGGCGAGGACGCGCGCCGCGACGTCTGTATGACGCTCGAGAAGATGGGCTTCGAGATCGAAGCCGCGCACCACGAGTGCGCGCCCGGACAGCACGAGATCGATTTCAAGTACGCCGATGCGCTGACGACCGCCGACAACATCCTGACGTTCAAGCAGGTGGTCAAAGTCATCGCCGCGCAGCACAATCTGCACGCGACGTTCATGCCCAAGCCGCGCTACGGTTTGGCGGGCAACGGGATGCACATCAATATGTCGCTGTCCAAGGACGGCCGCAATGTATTCCACGATCCCGACGATAAGCATGGCCTGTCGCAGACCGCCTACCACTTCATGGCGGGCATCATGGATCACATCCGCCCCATCACAGGCATCACGAACCCGCTCGTCAACTCGTACAAGCGACTCATCGCGGGATTCGAGGCGCCGATCTATATCGCGTGGTCGGCGCGCAACCGCAGCCCGCTGGTTCGCATCCCCAGCGCGCGCGGCTCGAGTACGCGCATTGAGCTGCGTTCGCCCGATCCTACGACCAACCCGTATCTGGCGCTCGCCGTATGCCTCTGTGCAGGACTCGATGGCATCGAGCGCGGATTGACGCCGCCCGAACCCGTCGACGGCAACATCTTCGACATGGACGACAGGCAGCGCAGCCTGCTGTCGATCGACTGCATCCCGCAGAACCTCGGGCGTTCGGTTGCGCACATGAAGAACAGCCCGTTCATCCGCGCCGTACTCGGCGAACACATCTATGAGCGATATGTCGCGGCCAAAGAGATCGAGTGGAACGAGTACTGTTACCACGTCAGCGACTGGGAGGTCGCGCGCTACTTGCGTCGATATTGAGCATCATCGATCATAGACTTGCATACTTGCGTACTTGTATATCGGGGGATTGTGTACGTTACGTTGGGGATTTGATTGATGGATCGAAACAACGATATTTCCAAGGAAATAATTTATGCTAAAGTTTCTGCCCGATAAATCCATACCTTCTACATTCAGTTACCATGTATCCACGTCGCCGCACGCCGACGCGACGGTACTCGTCGAGAACAGCAAGGTGCGCATCGGCAAGCCGTGGCCGTTCGGCAAACGCGACGCGTCCGACGGCGGCAACAGCGCGCCCCACGACATCGACGTCGTCTACGACGTGGGGCGCGGCACGACGCGCATCCGCGCGTTGGGCGTCGTGCGCGGACTGTGGCGCTACGGTGTATCGGCGGCAGCGCTGTTGCTCTGCGGCTTGGTCGTGTACGGCACGGTCATCGCGCAGCCTACGTTTGGCGCGGACGGCGTTCGCGCGCTGCCCCGCGGCGGCGTATCCGCGATGACGGAGACGGCCGCGTCGACGGTCTCTGTTGCGGATCCCGCCGTGCCGTTGGCGTCTGCCGACGAATCCGCCGCCCGCGGCGACGGTGTCCTCTACCCGACGGCGACCCAACAGGTCATGCACAACGCGGCTGACGCGTTTGGCGATCGCTACACGGATGCATCGCGCAGAACGGCGTTGGCAGGCGACGCCCTGATGGCCATTGCCAACCGTCCGCTCGCGGCGAACGGTGCGTCTGCGCCCGGCGGCGCATCGTTGGGCGACGCGTCGGGCGGCGAACTCATGGAGCCGTATACGCCGACAGGTGAGAAGGCCGAGCAGGCGTACGCGTACGGGCTGTACATCGGCGACAAGTACATCGGCTCGGCGTACAGCATGAGCGAGGTCAACAATGCCATCGAGCTCATGAACATCTGGTATCGCGTCACGTACGGCATCTCCGAGACGGGCGTGATCGAGTTCGTCGACGGCGCGCGCATCGAGTACGGCATCCGCAATGTCAAGGACGTCACGGATACGGCCGGACTCATCAAAGTATTGTCGCAGACGTCGCAAGCCGCGCAGTACTATGCAGTCAAAGAGGGCGACACGCTCTGGGACATCGCGGCGCAGTTCGACATCTCGTTGGACGAGCTGCTTGCGAACAACGTCGATACCGACGATGTGTTGAACATCGGCGACGAGCTTGTCGTGACGCGCGAGGTGCCGATGTTCGCGATGAAGTCGACGGATACCTATACCGTCGAGCGCGAACTCACCTACGAGGTTGAGAAGATCCCGACCGACGAGTTGTACGTCGGCGAGGTCGAGATCGTCAAGGCCGGTATGCTCGGCGCGGTACGCGTGACCGAGACGGTCGAGACGGTGGGCGGCGAGGTCACAAACACTGTCGTCCATGAGCAGCAGGTATTGCGGCAGCCGCAGCGCGAGGTCGCGCGGGTCGGCACGCAGCCCATCCAGCAGGTCGGCAACGGCATCTTCTATCGCCCTGTGGCGGGCGGCTATGTATCGTCGGCGTTCGGCGCGCGCGGTGGCGGTCTGCATACGGGCATCGACTGGGCGCTCAACGAGGGTACGCGCATCAACGCGGCCGACAACGGCGTCGTGACGTTCGCGGGCTGGGGCGGCAACTACGGCCACCTGGTCAAGGTGGACCACCGCAACGGGTATGTCACGTACTACGCGCACTGCAGCAAGCTGTTGGTATCGGAGGGGCAGGAGGTCGTCGCGGGACAGCAGATCGCGCTCGTCGGCAATACGGGCAACAGCACAGGCCCGCACCTGCACTTCGAGGTGCGCGACGCGGGCGTACCCAAGAACCCCGCCGAGTATATCGTAGCGAGCAATTGAGGCATCGGACGCACCCTGTGCGGCGTCCTGCGATCTTGAAGATCGTGATAGAGGCAGTGGAATTGTATCGCGTGAAAATCTTATCGCGTGAAGCAGTATAGATAGATGGGAGCTGTTGTATATGGAAAAGCTGATATTAGTTGTGGACGATGAAAAACCCATCGTGGACATATTGCGCTTTAACTTAGAGCGCGAGGGGTATGCCGTGGTGGTCGCGTATGACGGCGAGGAGGCGTTGGCCGTCGCCGCGCAGACCCCACCCGACCTCATCTTGCTCGACGTCATGCTGCCCAAGCTCGACGGCTTTACCGTATGCACGCGTCTGCGCGAGCGACTCACCGCGCCCATCATCATGTTGACTGCGCGCGAGGAGGAGGTCGACAAGGTGTTGGGTCTGGCGCTCGGCGCGGACGATTACATGACCAAGCCGTTCTCGACCAAGGAACTCATGGCGCGCGTTCGCGCCAACCTGCGGCGCGCGGCGACGGATCTCACGTTTATGAATCTGCCCGCCGATACGGCGCAAGTCGTCCACGGCCCGCTCGAGCTCGACATTGAGCGGTACGAACTACGCAAGAATGGGCGCATCATCGAGCTGACGATCCGCGAGTTTGAGCTGTTCAAGTTTTTGGCGTTGCAGCCAGAGAAGATCTATTCGCGCGAGGCGCTCTTAGAGAAGGTCTGGGGCTATGAGTACTACGGCGACGTGCGTACGGTGGACGTGACGATCCGCCGTCTGCGCGAGAAGATCGAGGACGAACCCAGCGTACCCAAATTCATCGTGACGCGGCGCGGGATGGGATATTTCTTTGCGCGGCAGGACAGCAGCGCGTAGGGGTCGACGCCCAGATCGACCCCTACATGAATAAAATTGTTTTATGCATCGCAAAATATTACTATTAAAATAAAATCAGATTGTTTATTATTATGTATAGCGACAGGTTCTATTCAGACGAGCAGGCGGTCGGTGCGCTGAACGATTTGGCACGGCTGTCGGGCGTGATGTGCAGGTACTACCTTATGAGTGAGCCGCAGAGCGAGGATTGTTCGGCGTTCTGCCGATATGTCAAGGCGTGCGGCGGCGCGCAGTACGCTTGTGCCAAGACGCACCTCTACGGCGTGTATCAGGCCGAGATCACGAACGGACAGTACATCTACTATTGCCCGATGGGGCTCGTGCACATTGCGTCGCCGATCTACGGCGGCGAAAACGCGCTGACGGGCTACGCGGTCGCGGGGCCGTTACATATGGTCGGTGCGGACGAGTTCCTCTACGAGGACGTCGTGCCGCGGTTCGGACTGTCCGAACAGCAGGCCGCCGAGGCGCGCCCGTTGCTCGACGACATCCCCGTGCTCGAGCCGACGACGGTGTCATCGCTGTCGAATACGTTGGCGCTCGTGTGTCGGTATCTGTCGCGTCGCAGCGACGACAGCATCGGTGCGGACGTGGGACGCTACCTCGGCCACATCAATACGATGGGCGGCAATGGGGACTTCTCACAGTATCCGCTTGGTACCGAGAAGGCGCTGCTGTCGTGTATCTCGCTCTGCGACGTGGACGGCGCGAGGAAGCTGCTCAACGAGCTGCTGTCGTCGATCTACCTGACCTGCGGCAACAACTTCGACGCATTCAAGGCGCGGATCCTCGAGTTGGTCGTATTGCTCTCGAGGGCGGCGGTCGAGGGTGGGGCGAATGTCGAGGAGATCTTCGGTCTGAACTATAAGTATCTGTCGGAGATCCACTTGTATCATGATTTCGAGCAGATCGACGCGTGGCTGTGCCGCATCCTGCATCGTTTTACCGAGTGCCTGTTCAGCATGAGCGACGTGCGCCATGCGGACATCATCCACAAGGCGACGCGGTATATCAAACAGAATCATGCCGATTCGATCACGCTCGACGACGTCGCGAAACACGTGTATCTGTCTACGTCGTACTTCTGCAAGATCTTCAACAAAGAGATGGGCGAGGGGTTTAGTTCGTACTTAAACAAAGTTCGCGTCGAGCAGAGCAAGAAGCTGTTGCTGTCCGACAAGCACCGCAACCTCACCGACATCGCCGGAGCCGTGGGCTTCGGGGATCAGAGCTACTTCATCAAAGTATTCCGCAAGTATGTCGGCGTATCGCCCGGCGAGTATCGCAAGGGCAAGTCGACAAAATCGTAGGGGACGGCCTCTGGACGTTCCGTGGATGACTTCGATATTCGACCATGGTGTGAATTTGCGGGACGATGTGGCATCGCCCCCTATAATAATTTGCTAATACCGTACTTATATATAGATCATAGAATCAGAGGAGATTACCATGTCTATCCTGCAAGAGATTTCCCAGAACCTGCAAAACGGTAAGGCCAAGATCGTCAAAGAGTTAGTTCAGAAGGCACTCGACGAGGGCGTAGCGGCTTCCGACATCCTGAATCAGGGTCTGCTCGATGGCATGAACATCATCGGCGAGAAGTTCAAGAACAACGAAGTCTACGTACCCGAAGTGCTCATCGCCGCGCGCGCGATGACGGCTGGTACCGACATCCTCAAGCCGAAGCTGGTTGAGGCTGGCGTAGAGTCCAAGGGCAAGGCTGTCGTCGGTACGGTCAAGGGCGACTTGCACGACATCGGCAAGAACCTCGTTCGCATGATGCTCGAGGGCAAGGGTCTGGAAGTCATCGACCTCGGCACCGACGTATCGCCCGAGCAGTTCCTTGCAGCTGTCAAGGAGCATGGCGCGCAGGTCGTATGCTGCAGCGCACTGCTGACCACGACGATGAACCAGATGAAGGCCGTTGTCGACGCGTTCACAGCGGAAGGCATCCGCGAGAAGGTATACATCATGGTAGGCGGCGCGCCTGTCACGCAGTCGTTCTGCGAGTCCATCGGCGCAGACGCGTATACACCCGACGCTGCAAGCGCGGCTGACGCAGCTCTGGCGGCTGTTAGCAAGTAAGATTGTTTCACGTGAAACCTATATGCAAGATACGGCGGATATTTTCATATTCGCCGTTACATACACATATCCAACCCCATCAACAGACAGAATAAACAGAGACGACATTCATGACACAGAGGTGCGAATGCAAGCCAACGATATTTTGAAATACTGCACAGAGAATCTCATAGGTACGGTTTTGGTGGAAAGCTGGGGCGAGCGAGGGATTTTCTATAACCCGGGCGGCGTGCTGAAGCGCGGCGTGTACGTGCTCACGGTCAAAGAAAAGGATGGCGAGAACGATAGAGCCTCGCGGCTGGATCGCACCGGCATATATCGCGTGAATCTGGGCGTGCGCAAGCCGACGTTCCGTAAGCTGTTTGGCGACACACCCAAGCGTCCCGCGGCGGGCGGCGTCGTCGAACTGTCGTATGACTTCACGGCGACCGACGTGATACTGCCGCATCCCGTGTATGCGTGGATGGCGTGGATCAGCGTACTCAACCCGTCGGAGCAGACCTTTGAGCGGCTCAAACCACTGATTCAAGAGGCGTACGAGTACGCAATAGAGAAGTTCAAACGCAAGAAATTATAGATCATGCGTCGTGTAACCCAACGACTTTTATGGATGAGGAGGTGATCGACATGACGTACGCAACGATACATCATATCACAGGGAGGATGACTATACTTTAATCCTCCCTGACTTTACGGAGGATCTATGTACGGTTGGATCAAAGCAGAAGAATACTCGTTTGACAGCATGACGCTGTTTGATAAGTGGATCGTGCGGTATTTGATGGGCTTGGCGTGGAACGGTACGGGGTACTATCCTGACCCCGAGTATCGCAAGCAGTTGGGCATCGCGCTCAAGTATAATCCGCACGTCGTGTGGTACTTCACGCATAAGTGTCCCGAGACTGCGCAGCGTGTCGCGGAACTCTGCGACGCCGCGCCCGAGGGTTTGACGGCGGCAGAGGTGCGCGCGAGTGAGTGTTGGGTAATGCAACGAATCGAGTGCTTCATGGTGTACATCTATCCCGAGGCGATGGAGCGGTGCGACTACAACTCAGCATTCGATCCGCAGACGCTACTCGGTATGGCGGACTTCACGGATAAAGTCGTACTCGATGTGGGTAGCGGTACGGGGAGGCTTGCGTTCGCCGCGGCACCCGTCGCGCGGCATGTGTATGCGAGCGAACCCATCGATGAGTTGCGTGAATATATGCGCGAGAAGCGCGTGCGGTTGGGATGCAAGAACGTGACCGTCGTCGACGGGTTGGCAGAGGAGATTCCCTATCCTGATGATACGTTCGACATCGTGACGTCGGGGCATGTGGTCGGCGACGACTACGAGAGGGAACTCGGCGAGATGACGCGCGTTGTGAAAGACGGCGGATACATCATCCTGTGCGACGGCGAGTCGGCGCATGTGGATCCGGGCAAGCCCGCCGATAAGTTACGCGGCTTTACCGAGTTGCGGCATCAGTCGCCGCTCGGTGGCGAGGTGTGCCGCTATGTGAAGCAGGTGCGGAAGTAGCGGGTTCGTACGTGAATGCGATATAGCAAAAGCCATCGGTGTTGCGCCGATGGCTTTTTTATGCTGTATCGCAACGGGTAAGTTCCGACTTACTTCAAGAAATCCGAGCACATGCAAGCCATGTCGCCGAGCTTATCGAAGAAGTGTTCGGCATTCTTCATCATGTGATTTTTGCGCTTCTTGGCCGGGGATGCGATCATGGAGATCGCCAGCCGACACGGGGTGCCGGTGATCGAAGACAA
>CAYPOE010000047.1:0-11702 GCA_964412285.1 uncultured Eubacteriales bacterium
CAGTAGTAGTCGGGTGCGGCCGCGTCGACCTTGCCTCGCAGACACACCTCGTATTGTTCGGGTAGTGTATATTTGAGGTTCATAGTCCTCCTTTACAGTTACTACAGCCAAATCTCTAAGTACCGCAATACTTTGGTAGACAACCCGCTCACATTGGGGAACTTGTACCGCGCGCCGTCGACGTCGGTGATCATGCACGCGTTGGCGCCGAGCGATTGCAGGTTGTTGTTGAGGTCGAACACGGTGAAGCTGCGTTTGCCCGCCGTCGTATTCGCGTCGATGTAGAGGAAGCCGAACTCCTCTTTGATGTCGTAGACCTCGAGGATGTCGGGCGCGAAGTAGCGCCGCTTGAGATCCTCGGCGAACAGGCCCCGCGTGGTCTGATCGAACACATTCGTCAGCGCGATCACGCCGTACTCGACCATCTCGTCGCCGCGCACCGACAGGTAGTCGTCGGGGTTCGTGAACGGGAACATACGGTAGAGCTGTACGCGCCCCACGTCCTCGCCGTTTAATTTGAGTCCGAGCAGCTTGCCCTCGGTCTCATAGAACGCCGCGTTTTCGGGCGTGAGATAGACGACGTCGGAGCTGTCCGTAATCGGCGCGGTCTTTAATTCTTTGATATTTTTCTTTTTCGCCATATATACCCTCTATAGCATTGACTGCTATGCATTGACTGCCGCTTGCTCTACTTGCCCTTCTTGTCCCTCGATGTGTTCGAGCGTGCGCATGGCCAACGCTTCTTTCTGCAGCTGCATCATGTTGTAGTAGATGCCCTTCTTCGCCTCGAGTTCGGCGTGCGTGCCGATTTCGGCGATGCGGCCTTTGTCCATGACGATGATGCGGTCGGCGTTGCGGAGCGTCGACAGCCGGTGCGCGATCGCAATCGTCGTGCGCCCCTTGACGAGCACCTCCATCGCTTCCTGAATCTTGCGCTCGGTCTCGGTATCGACGGAAGCCGTCGCCTCGTCGAGGATCAGGATGCGCGGGTTGATCAAGATCGCGCGCGCGATGCTGATGCGCTGGCGTTCGCCGCCCGAAAAGTTGTGTCGCTTGCGCGACAACATGGTCTCGTAGCCGTCTGGCAGCTTCATGATGAAGTCGTGCGCACCCGCGAGTTTGGCCGCCGCGACGACTTCTTCAAACGTGGCGTCGGGCTTGGCGTACTTGATGTTGTCCGCGACCGTGGCTGTGAACAGATAGGTCTCCTGCAATACGTAGCCGATCTGGCGACGCAGGTCGTCGATCGCGATCTTACGCAGATCCACGCCGTCAATCGTGATGCTGCCTTCGTTGACGTCGTAGAGGCGCGTGACGAGCGCCGTAATCGTCGACTTGCCCGCGCCCGAGTGTCCGACGACGCCGAGCATCTCGCCGGGCTTGATGTGCAGGTTGATGTCGTGTAGGATGGGCTTATTCGGCTCGTAGCCGTAGGTCATGTGGTTGAACACGATCTCGCCCTTGATCTTGCCGATGTGTGTGGGATTCTTGGCCTCTTTGACGTCGGGCTGGCGGTCAATGATCTCGAACACGCGCTGCGCGCTGTTCATGCAGTCCGTCCACCAGTTGAAGCTGTACATCATGAACTCGACGGGCTGATAGAGCATCCCGATGTAGCCGATGAACGTGATGAGTACGCCGAACGTCATGTTGCCCGAGAGTACGACGCTGCCGCCGAAGCCCCAGACGAGTAGGCCGCCGATGCTCATGATGTACGAGAGCAGCGGGAACGTCTTGACCGCGGCCTTGCCCTCGTTGAGCGCGGTGCGGAAGACGCCCATGTTGTTCTCTTCAAAGCGGTCGATCTCAGTGCCTTCCTTGCCAAACGCCTTGACGACGCGCATACCTGTGAGGCTGTCGTTGACGAACGAATTCAGGCGGCTGCGTTTGACCCAACTGAACCAGCGCAAGCGCCAAAATTCAGGGATCTTTTTCAATACGATCAAGATGATCAGCGGTACAGGCACGAATACGAGCAGCGCGAGCAACGGGTTATACATCGCCATGATGATACCCACGCCGATGACCATCGCGCCGTTGACGCAGAAGTAGACGAGTCCTTCGTTTAGGAAGTACTGAATGTTCAGTGCGTCGTCGTTGACGCGCGTCATGAGGGAGCCTGTCTGTTTGGAGTTATAGAACGACATGGACAGCTTTTGCATATTCGAGAAGATGTCCATCTTGATGTCGTAGACGACTTTGGCCGCGATGCCGGCCGTTGTTCTGCCCTGTATGATGCTAAATAGGATGGCTGTGAGTTCGGCCGCGAGCAGTACGCCGACGTACGGCAGCAACATGCCGTAGTATGTGCCGCCCTCTTTGAGTACGTTGTCGAATAGGATCGTACCCGTCATAATCGGGCGGATCAGGTTGAGCGACGACCCCGCGACGATGGCGACCAGCATGATGAAGATCTCGCGCTTGTACCGCGGCGCGTAGGCCAGTACGCGCAGCAGCAGCGCGCGCTTGTTCATACATTTGGGGCAGACCTTACGCCACTGATCGGCGAACCGCCGTCCGCAGGTCGGACACTTGGTCACGCCGACGTCGGACTCGTAGTCCTCATTCGTGAGTTTCTTGCCCTGCCGCGCCTTGTTCATGAGTTCGGCCAAGTGGCCGAACGAGCGCATACGCGCGTTGGTGTACATTGCGACGCCCAAAGGGCCTGACTTGAAGTGCAGCACCAACATGCCGGTCGACACGTAATGCTCGGTCTTGACGTCGGTGAGTTCGCGGTAGTAGTACCGCGCCAGATCGTCGCCGTTGATGGCGACGACGCCATCCTTGAGCGCGACAACGGCGCTCTCCCCATAGTGACCGTCGCTGAGGAGATCGGAATACATAACGGCGAGCACGTCTTTCTCGCTCACGCGTATGCCGGAGAGCCGCGCTTTGGTATCGTCGCGCAGCGTATCAAAACAGTATTCTATTGTAATCACCTACTTTTCTTGCAACACTGCTAAAGCCTGTAACAGATAGCCTCTAACATCAAAGTGGATAGGTGACCGCCAAAATAGCTTGCGTAGTAGCGTATGTAAGCGGCATGTTAGTTTTAACTACACGGGTTAAGTAACACACATGGTACATTGTAGCATAGTTATTCAGATTACACAATAGTTTATATGTATATCGTTCCACGATTTCAAGCCTGTATTATAGTGAATATTGCATAATACCACCCATGTCCGACCATTTTTGGGTTGGAAAAACTTGTTGTCATTTGTCAACATATGTAGTATACTGTTCTCGAGAGCTGTGGCAATCTTGTTTGATTGGGCGGTAGCGGTCCGAAAGGACGTGATGCCCTTGGTTGATTAAACCCTCCCCGGGATTTTTCAGAAAGGAGGGTCGTACTATGTCGAGCATGGAGTTTTTAGGCTTCCTGGCGATGTACTTGTGTCAGAACGGATACGTGACCGTTCGCATCATCGCCAACGCGGTGCAGTATATCAAAAACTACCGCTCCATAGCCAATGGTTAAGCGGTAGTCTAATCTCGTAAAATTCAATCAAATGACCGTGAAACCTGATCATAAAGGTCGCAAGGCCTCACGGGAAGCGTT
The DNA here is from genome assembly GCA_964412285.1 of uncultured Eubacteriales bacterium. Classification (GTDB taxonomy): domain Bacteria; phylum Bacillota; class Clostridia; order Monoglobales; family CAYZNM01; genus CAYZNM01. The sequence continues at coordinate 3,563 of CAYPOE010000047.1, forward strand.
GCCACGTTTCCCGTTACATACACACTATATCACGCACATGCCCAAAAGTCAACCCCCACATCCGTACCTCACGCGGTCTCGCGCAACGGATTTGACATCGGTCTATATTTGGTATAAAATAGTATCATACTTCGTTTATCTCTATCTCATTGCTTCTGATGGACTGATTCATGATTTCAAAACACCTTCGTTTACAGTTCACCCAAACCCCATTCGACTGCCCATGATCTTCAACACTGACATACGCACGATCCTCCTTCTCATTCCTGTACTCGTCGTGTCGCTCACGTTCCACGAGTTCGCACACAGCCTTATGGCGTACTGGCTCGGTGACACGACGGCCAAGTACGACGGGCGACTCAGCTTGAATCCGCTCAAACACATCGACCCCATCGGCTTCTTGATGCTGATCTTCTTCCGTTTCGGTTGGGCGAAACCCGTCGGCGTCGACCCGCGCAACTTCCGTGATCCCAAGAAGGACATGGCATTTACCGCTGTCGCAGGGCCGCTCGCCAACCTGCTGCTGGCATTCATCGCCATCGTGCTCTGGAATGTGATCAGGCGGTTCTGGCCAATGGTTCTCTTCGGTAACGCGTGGGTGCGTCCCCTCTTCGAGCTGATGGTTCAATACAACTGCGTGCTCGCCGTATTCAACATGATCCCCATCCCGCCGCTCGATGGATCCAAACTGCTCTACGCAGTCTTGCCCGACCGCATTGTGTGGCAAATCATGCGCGTCGAACAGTACGGATTCATGGTGCTGATGTTTCTCGTTATGACCGGCGTCATATCCCCCGTGATCTCGCGCGGTGCGAACGGCATCATGGACGCATTGGTATACGTCGTGGATCTATTCATATAAATACGCTAACTATACTCGTACGCTAAATACACTCGGAGTGAAATGGACTTCACGCTCGACGGCTTTTCAGGGCCATTGGATCTGCTGCTGTTCCTGATCAAGAAGAATCAGGTCGACATACGTAACATCCCCATCGCGCTCATCGCCGATCAGTACATCGCTTACATGGATGAATTGCACCTGTCGGCCGCGACACAGTTCGCGGTACTTGCGAGCGAACTGCTCTACCTCAAGTCGCGCGCGATGCTACCGCGTACGCAGGAATACGCCGACGACGAAGCGTCGCTGATCGAGCGCATCCAGACCTACGAACGCATCAAACAGGCCGCCAAAGACCTGTTTGAGCGGCAGGATCTCAATCGACCGCGCGCGTACTTCCGACAGCGCGCCGACATCGTGCCGCTGCTCATCGACAACAGTATGCAGGGCGTCGACGTCGCGATGCTCGGGCGATGCTACCAATACGCACTCGACGCGTACCGCGCCGCGCCCGACGTGGATAGCTTCGCCGTATACGCCGGTAAACGGCTGTCGCTCTGGAACAGCGCATTGCGCGTACTCCGCGTCATACGCCGCGCACCACAACCCATCGCGCTGCTATTCACACAAGTGGACGGTCGTGCGGGCGTTGTATCGATCTTTTTGGCATTATTGGAATTAGTACGGCGTGGTACGGTGATACTATCTACAGAGGACGGCGCGATGTGTATCTCGCGCACACATACACGGGAACGCAGTCATGCAGATGCAGGATAACCACAACACAGATGTGCGGATGCGGCTCGAGGCATTGCTGTTCGCATCGGGCGAAGCACTCACTGCCGAACGGCTCTGCGAACTCGCGGGCTGCTCGATGATTGAGGTGAGTACGGCACTGACCGCACTCGAACAACTGCTCGAGAACGGCCACGGCTTGCGTCTCTACTGCTTCGACGGCGCGTATCGACTCGGTACGCCCGAATGTTACGACGACGTGATACGAGGCTTGGTGCGTCCGCGCAAGACGCAGCCGCTGTCCCAGCCTACGCTTGAAGTCCTCGCCATCATCGCCTATCATCAGCCTGTGACCAAGTCGTATATCGAGAGCATACGCGGCATCAACTGCGACTACGCGATCACACGCCTCATGGATCTCGCACTGATTGAGGAAGCGGGTCGCATGGACGCGCCGGGTCGGCCTATGATGTACGGCACGACAGCCGAATTTCTACACGCGTTCGGACTGTCGTCGCTGTCCGAGCTACCCGAGGTCATCGACCACATGCAACCCATCGACGCCGTCGACGCTTGAGATAAAATGCAGGGGTAAACGCCAATGACAGTACTGCTCATCATCATCGCCATACTTGTGCTGCTCATCACGCTGCCCATACGGTTGCGGTTGCGGCTCGATGGTCGTGGTTTTCGCGCGTATGTCGGCGTGTGGTTCCTGTACAAGCAGGTGTATCCGCCCAAGCCGCGCAAAGCCAAACCCAAGCGTCGCAAAAAGCCCAAACCCAAACCCGAACCTCCGCCTGAACCCAAAAAAGAGAAGAAGCCGTTCCAAATGCCCGCGTGGGATGTGATCAAACAGTGGGCAGGTCTGATCCGCAAGGCATTGCTGCGGTTGGGCAAGCAGATCCGCATCCTGCGATTGCAGTGCGACGTGATCTACGGCACGGGCAGTCCGTACTCGACGGGTACGTTGTACCCCGTCCTCAGCGGATCGTGCGTGCTGCTGCTCGACTGGATGCAGAAGTACTTGCGCATACGCCGCAAGCCGCGCGTACGCCTGACCGCCGACTACGTCCACGCGACGGTGCGCGGTACGGCCGACGTGATCATCGCCGTGCGACCCTTCGTACTCGTTTTCTCCGTCGCGCAGCCGTTCTTCCCGCTGCTCAAACAGCAACTGTTCAAAAAATCCCGGTCATCGTCATAACCCACACAACCCATATCACCCACACAGGAGGTTATCATGCCTGAAAGCAAAATGAGCGCCGTACTCAGCGAGGCACTGTCGCACATGCGCACGCTCGCCGACGCGGATACCATCATCGGCAAGCCCATCGAAACCCCGTACGCGACCATCGTACCCGTATCCAAGATCTCGATCGGCTTCGGCGTAGGCGGCAGCGACGTCGACAACAATAACAACAAGTCCGGCACACCCGCCGCGTCCGATGAATCCATGCGCAACGCGGTCTTCGCGGGCGGTACGGGCGGCGGCGTATCCGTCAGTCCGCTCGGTTTCCTCGTGATACGCGACGCCGACGTGCAGTTCATCAGCGTCGACACAGGTTCGGATCCCATGGGCAAACTCATCGAACAGATCCCCACGCTCTGGAACAGCGTCAAAGAGCTATTCCCCAAGAAGTCCGACGACAACAATAAAAAGCAGGACAATTCCAACGAGTAACCGCTTGATCATCTAATTATTTTGATTTTAGGGGGATTGGTTCTTGTGCGCATACTCTTGATCGACATCGATACGCTGCGCCCCGATCACATGGGGTGCTACGGCTACAAACGTGACACCACGCCCTGCATCGACGGCATTGCCGCCGACGGCGTGGTGTTCGACCGCTACTACTGCCCCAACGCGCCGTGCCTACCGTCACGCGCGTCGCTGATCACGGGACAGTATGGCATTCGCACGGGCTGCGTCGGCCACGGCGGTACTGCCGCCGACCTGCGACTCCAAGGCGAGCCGCGCAGCTTCCGCGACGCACTGAGCACCCAAAGCCTGTTCACGCGGATGCGCGAGGCGGGGTACTACACCGCGTCGATCTCCACGTTCGCCGAGCGACACAGTGCGTGGTGGTTCAATGCGGGACTCAACGAGTGCGTCAACGTGGGCAAGGGAGGCGGAGAATCCGCCGAAGAGGTCACGCCGCGCGCGCTCGACTGGCTACAGCGCAACGGTGCGGGCGACAACTGGCTGCTGCACCTGCACTACTGGGATCCGCACACGCCGTACCGCACGCCGGCAGGCTTCGGCAACCCGTACGCCGATGAGCCACTGCCCGACCCGTGGATCACCGACGCAGTATTTCAGCAACATCTGCTGCACATCGGCCCGCACGGCGCGAACGAGATCAATATGTGGGACGACGCAAGTAGTCCGCACCATCCCAAGCATCCGGGCAAGCTCACGACACCTGCCGAGTGCAAGAACTTTATGGATCAGTACGACTGCGGCGTACGCTATACCGACGACAACGTGTCGATGATCATGGAGAAGATCCAGTCGCTCGGCATATACGACGACACGTGCATCATCGTCACGAGCGACCACGGCGAAAACCTCGGCGAACTCGGTCTCTACGCCGAACACGCGACTGCCGACGAGCCGACCTGCCACATCCCCATGATCATCAAGTGGGTGGGTGGACAGCGCGGACGCCGGGCGCCGGGTATGCACGACAACGTCGACCTGTTGCCGACACTCTGCGACCTCGCGGGTTTGCCGTGGGATGGCGACGCATACGACGGCGTGAGTTACGCCGATACGATCCGTGACGGCGCAAACTGCGGCAAGGACGGCGTCGTACTCACGCAGTGCGCACACGTCTGCCAACGTTCGGCGGTATTCAATGAATCAGAGCAAGACTATGTATATATCCGCACGCATCACGGCGGATACCACTTATTCGACGACGAGATGCTATTCAACATAAAAGACGATCCGCACGAACAATGCAACCTCGCCGCCGAACGGCCCGACCTCTGCGCGCAGGGTGCCAAGCGCATCCTCGACTGGACGGACAAGTACATGAAGCGTTCGGCGTACGACGTTGACCCGCTGTGGACAGTCATGCGACAGGGTGGGCCGCTGCATTCGCGCGGCGCACTGCCTGCATACATCGAGCGGCTACGCGGCACGCCGCGCGCGTACGGCATACCGCTGCTGCTCGAGAAGTACGCGAAAGACCTACAATGATGCGGATGCGTCGGTCGACGCGCGTGCGCGTTCGCGTAGTTTCGCGATGATGCGTTCGGCGCAATCCGTCCCGTCCGCGTCGGCGTAGTATACGACGTTGCCGTCCCAAACGATGCGCACCTGCGTTGGCGTGATGCCGTCGGCCTCGTCGCCGTCGTAGACGCGGGTCGTCTGCGGCAACGGCACGCCGATGCGTTCGCACTCGGCGCGGAGTGCCTTGATCTTGCCGACCAAGTCGCCATCGCTCTCGTCGACGACGCGCGCGACGATGTCGCGACCGATCGCGACGCTGTACCGATTCTTTTCCTCTGCCATGTGGGGTACCAACCTTTCTGTCTGCTTGGTGATATAGACAAATTGCTCGACAACGTCGGATATCCGAATCGAGTCGATGGAGTCGGCGGACTTCGCCGACAACTCGCCGTACAGGCGATGCAGCAGCTGATTGGTCTGGCGGACTTCGACGAGCCGTGCGTCGCTATCGCGGATCTTGCCCGCGAGCAGATCCAGCGGTCGCGCGTCGCCGCAAAGCATGGCCGCGATTTCGCGGATCGTGAACGACAGTCGGCGCAGCAGCAATATCATCTCGAGCCGACGCAGCTCTGCCGCATCGTACTCCCTGTACTTCGCGTTTGCACCGCGACTGCTGTGCAATAGACCCGCTTCCTCGTAGAAGCGCAGCGTCCGCGCCGATACGCGATACCGCGCGGCTGCGGCTCGGATGGGCAACTTTCGCTCTGATTCTGATCCCATACGGATACCCTCTCTCTAACATAAAAACGACAGATGATCCTGTTGTAATCATCATACCACTTACCGTTACGGTAAAGTCAATAGGCAAATCAGGTAAAACAGGTAAATCAGGAGGCAAGCATGAATTGCATCAAAAACTACATGCAAATCGGCACGATTCATTTCATGTCGTACCCGTCCGTCATGAAGGGCGAAGGTGACATCGAGGGTACGCTGGCCAAGATCCTCGCCGACCCGTACTTCGACTTCGTCGAGATGACCTGGATCAAGGACGACGCAACACGCGCCCGCGTACGCGAACTGTTGCAGTGGGCGCACATCGGCATGGGCTACGGCGCACAGCCGCGCCTGCTCACCACGGGACTCAACATCAACAGCCTCGACGACGCGGTACGCAGTCAGGCACTCGCGACGCTCAAAGAGGGCATCGACGAGGCATACTACCTCGGCGCGCGCGCATTCGCGTTCCTCTCGGGCAAGTACGAAGAGGCGACCAAGAACGACAGCTACGCCGCGCTGCTCGATTCGACCCAGCAGCTCTGCGCGTACGCCAAGTCGAAAGGCGATATGCCCGTGCTACTCGAGGTGTTCGACTACGACGTGGACAAGTGTTCGCTGATTGGCGCGGCCGAATACGCGGCACAGTTCGCGGTCGACATGCGCAAAGGGTACGCCGACTTCGGCCTCATCGTGGATCTGTCGCATCTGCCGCTGACGCGCGAAACCGCGTCGCACGCGCTGTCCGTCATGGCGCCGCACATCCAGCACATCCACATCGGCAACGCCGTCACGATCAAGGACGCGCCCGCGTACGGCGACGCGCATCCGCGCTTCGGCTTCCCCAACGGTTCCAACGACGTCGCAGAACTCCGCGATTTCCTGAGGTGCCTGTTCGACATTGGGTACCTCGGCGAAGGCAAGCGTCCGGCGATCTCATTCGAGGTCAAGCCGTTCGGCGACGAGGATCCCGACATCATCCTCGCAGGCGCCAAGCGTACGCTCGACGAGGCGTGGGCTGGATTATAAACACAAACACACAGTATTTGATTCCATTGTCACTTGCACCCACTAAAGAATATGGGATACGCCCGCCGAAAACGCCGTTGGTGCTTTCGGCGTTTTCGGCGTTCTTCTGTTCTGCCCATCGCCGTGTATGCGTACAATCTTTCGGCAACTGCTCGTCATGAGCATCACCATCATATCATTCTGCGTCATGGTACTCGCGATCATCAACTTCTGGCTGCTGCAATCCTACGTGATCAGACAGCGCATCGATACGCTGACCGCGACTGCCGACCGCGTGAGCGAGATGCTCGTCAACGTGAACCCAGACGACGGGCGCTCGTTCAATCTGTTTATCTCGCTCGTCACCGCACTCGCGGAGCTGAACAACGCCGCCGTCGTACTCGTGGACTATCAAGGGGGCATCATCATCAACTCGTCGACGGTGTCGCCCGACCGAACCGCACTCGCCGACGCCTTGGCCTACGACGCGCCGCGCATCGTGCGTGGAGATGCGCTGTACGGCGTTGACTGCCTGACCTACGTGCTGCCGCTCAAACGCGGATCCGCGACGACGGGCTACTGTTTGGTATCGGTACAATACCCGGCGCTGTCGACCGATCTCGGCTCGACGCTGCGGCTCTTCTCGATCGCGCTCGTGATCAGCGTGCCGCTCGCGATTGTGCTGTCGCTGATCATGTCGCGGTCGATCACCAAACCCATCTTCGCACTCGGCAAGGCGGCAAAATCATACGCACGCGGGCAGTTCGAGCGCGCAGACGTATACACCGACATCGCCGAACTCAAGCAGCTTGCGACGACGTACGAGGAGATGCGCACCGCACTCGAACAGACCGAGGCCGTGCGCCGCGACTTTGTCGCCAACGTGTCACACGACTTGCGTTCGCCGCTCACGACGGTCGGCGGCTTCCTCGACTTGCTGCAGGGCGGTGCGATCGAACCCGAACGCTACGGCGAATACTTCCAGATTATGCGCGACGAAGTCACGCACATGGCGTATCTCGTCGACTGCTACCTCGACATCAACAAGTACGACAGCGGCAACGTGCCGCTGAATCGGTCGCGCGTCGACCTCTGCGAACTCGTGCGCCGCGCGATCATCCGCGAAGAGGCCGCGCTCGATGCGTCGGGGCGCGAACTCGAGGTCGAGCTGCCCGACACGCCGCTCTACGCCGAACTTGACGAAGGCGCGATGGGGCGCGTACTGTCGAACCTACTCGGCAACGCGGTCAAGTACGCGGCGGCAGACGTATCGCCGATCGACGTCGGCATCCGCACATCGGGCGACACGGCGACGGTCTACGTACGCAACAGCGGCTTCATCGATCCTGCCGACGTGCCGCATCTGTTCGACCGCTTCTACCGCTGTGACAAGTCGCGTACGCGCGGCGGCACGGGACTCGGACTGTTTATCGCGCGCGCGATCGTACGGCAGCACGGCAGCGACCTCGCCGTCGATGTGACCGACGATACCGTAACGTTTTGCTTTGATGTGGCAGTCAAGAATATCACACGCAGCGGCAGATTCGAGAAGACCCCAGAAGATCCAGAAGCTGTATAATCACGGATAAAGTAAAACT
>CAYPOE010000048.1:0-11701 GCA_964412285.1 uncultured Eubacteriales bacterium
ACGCTGATGAATGTCTACAACGCCGAACCCCCGCTGTACCACATGGATCTGTATCGCATCGACGAAGCAGGATTTGTGGCGGCGGGACTCGACGAATACCTGTCGCCCGACGGAATCAGCATCATAGAGTGGCCCGAACGCATCGAGGGCCTATTGCCGCGCGACGCAGTCATCGCGCGGATCGAGATCATAGACGAACAGACGCGGCGCATTGCGCTGACGCGCAAGTGAGGGATCTGAATGGTAACAACAAAGATTGAAAACAGCAATGGCGCGATTTATATCTCGCTGCACGTCATCGCACAGATTGCGGCGGACGCGGTATCGCGCTGCTTCGGCGTGGTCGGACTGTCCCAACGCGGCAAGGCCGTACCCAACAACAAGCGATCGGGTCTGCCCAACGCCGACAAGGGCGTGCGTATACAGGCCAAAAAGAGCGGTCTGCACATCGAACTGAGCATCGTATGCGAGTACGGCGTCAACATGCGCGAGATCTCCAACTCGATTATGCACAGCGTGAAGTACGCGGTCGAGCACAAGACGGGCTTCGCGGTCAGCGAGGTCGTCGTCAACATCGAACACATCAGGGTGGAGTAGGCATGGACAATATGACTTCATTCGATCATACACCCGATCATACACCCGATCATACACCTGATCATGCGTTCGATTGCGCGTTGCTTCGGCGTATGTTCCACAACGCGGCGGTAGGACTCTGCAACCAACGCGACGTCATCAACGAACTCAACGTGTTCCCTGTACCTGACGGCGACACGGGCACCAACATGAGCCTGACCATGGACGCGGCGGCAGCCGCCGTCGCCGTACTCCCCGACGACGCGGGCATCCCCGAGCTGTTCGCAACGGTCGCGCGCGCGTCGCTCAAGGGTGCGCGCGGCAACAGCGGCGTCATCCTGTCGCAGCTGTTTCGCGGTATGGAGAAGGTCGCGCGCGGTATCACGGGCAACATGAGTGCGGCGCAGTTCGCACAGGCGCTCAAAGAGGGCAGCGACACGGTCTACAAGGCTGTCATGAAGCCGACCGAGGGTACCATGCTCACGATCATACGCGAGTCGGCCAACTACGCGCTGCACCATGTACAAGGCGACCTCCGCGCGTTTGTCGCCGACATTGGTCGCGCCGCACAGAAGGCGCTCGACCATACGCCGAACCAACTGCCCATCCTCAAACAGGCGGGCGTCGTCGACGCAGGCGGCAAGGGGATCTGCGTGATCCTCGACGGATTCTTGCAGGCGATTGACGGCGTCGAGCTGTCGCGCGGCAGCGTGAGTGGCACGATTGAGATCAAAGCTGCGGCGACCGACATCGCGCACATCTACTGCACAGAGTTCCTCATACTCAAATATTCGGCGAACGCGAGTGCGTTGCCGTTCCGCGAGGCCATCGACGTCGATTGCGACAGCCTGCTCGTGATCGACGACGGCGACATCGTCAAAGTCCATATCCATACGAACAACCCAGGCGACGTGCTGCGCCACGCGGTCAAGCTCGGCGAACTGTCGAACATCAAGATTGACAACATGAAGGAACAGCACAACGAGCGTTTCACAGGGCCGGTCGGCGACACCCGGCCGTACGGCGTCGTCGCCGTCGCGTCGGGTAAGGGGTTGCATGAGCTGTTGGGCAAACTCGGCGCAGACCGCGTCGTCGACGGCGGGCAGAGCAGCAATCCGTCGACCGAGGAGATACAGCGCGCCGTGCAGTCGGTCAATGCGTCTGACGTGTTTATCTTGCCGTGCAACAAGAACATCATCGGCGCGGCGCGGCAGGTCGAGGGCAGCGATACGCGACGCGTCCACGTGATTGGCGCGACGACGATCCCACAGGGGATCGCGGCCATGCTCGCGTTCGACCCGACCGACGACGTCGAGGGCAACGCGCGCAATATGTATGAGGCCATCGGTGCAGTCAAGTCAGGCAGTGTGACGACGGCGGTGCGCGGCAGCATGGTGGGCATGAAGCGTATCTCCAAGGGTGACTACCTCGGCGTCAACGAGCAGCAGATCACGGTGGTGGGCAAGGAGCTTGCGCGCGTCTGTGCAGATCTCGTCGCCGAACTCTACCGCGCGGCGGATGATCCCGCGATCATCACGCTGTACTATGGCTGCGACGTCACATCGGACGTCGCCGACGCGTTGGCCAAGCAGCTTGCTGTCGTGTACGACGAATGCGACGTCGTCGTACACGACGGTGGACAACCCTTGTATCCGTTTATCATCTCTGTTGAATAAAAACACAATCCCCTGTGCGAGTAGCGCGGGGGATGCGTCGTACAGGATGCGATTGCGGCTGCGGAGTGGATTCGTCGGCCATTGCATGGTTGAGTTCATGCCACGGTAGCGGACAGAATCTCACTCTTATCGATCGAGCAAAAGATCGCGACAAGCTCGGCGTCCAGTTGGGTACCCGCGCATGATTTCAGGATCTCTATGCATTTTTCAAACGAAAACTTCTTTCGATAGACCCTGTCCGTGAATAGCGCCGAAAACGTGTCGGTGATCGCAATGATCTTAGACTCAAGCGGGATCTTTTCCGACGACAGTTGATAGTATCCCTGACCGTCAATGCGTTCGTGATGATATAGAATCCAACGGCCGATCTGGTTATAGATCGTACTCGATAAAATGTTGTAGCCGCGCTCGGGGTGCTGTTTGATGATCGTGAACTCTTCGTCGGTCAAAGCGCCGGGTTTGTTTAATACGGCGTCGGGGATGCCGATCTTGCCGATGTCGTGCAGCATCGCGGCGTCGAACAATTTGCTCAGGTTCATCTTGGACAGATATTCCTTGGGGAGATGGCGGCAGAAGATGATGGTCAGGTTGCACACGTGCTCGGAGTGTCCCTTGGTGTAGACGTCCTTGGCCTCGACCGCGTTGATGAGTGAGTAGACGGTCTCGATCGTCCTCTGCGCGATGGCGCGGGATAGCTTCTGCTGCATGAATACCATGCTGTACACGAATATCGAGCCGAAGAAGAAAATCACCGATACCAAGATCAATTCCGTGGTGACGACCGTCGTCCCGAACAGGATAAAGGCAAAGATGATGTAACCGATCAGGAAGAAGATCATCATGCCCATGCAGGCGTAGTAAATCCAGTTGCCCGAAATTTGCGCCTTATACGTATATCTGAGAAAAAACGAAAGATTGCTAAAAAGCCTCGCGATCGACAAGAACATAATTACGGCGCCGATGATGACGAGCGATACCATTGCATTGATGATCATCCAGATCCATTCCCCCAATCCCCGGGATATATCGACGTACAGAACATGCCGTAAGTAAAAGAGACGGGCCATCTTGAACCACTACAACCTATTTATTATATCTCAATCGATACAGCACAGTCAATATGACATTATCCGACGACATCACCGCACTATCGGGCGTGACCGCACGCCGCGCGGGTCTGTTGCGCAAGCTCAATATCCACACGCCGGGCGACCTTGCGCTGCACGCGCCGCGCCGCTACGAGGATAGGCGCGACGTACGCACGCTGTTCTCGCTGATGGACGGCGAGACCGCCATGATCCGCGCGACCGTCGCCGCGCCGCCGCAGTTCTCACGCACGGGCAGCGGCACGTGCGTCAAGGTGCGTGTGACCGATGACAGCGGCATGGCGACGCTGTTGTGGTGGGGTGCGCCGTACATGATGAAGAAGATCGTCCAAGGCGACGCATACTACGTATACGGCAAGGTCAACGTCGTCGGCCGCGACCGGCGGTTTATGTCGCCGCAGATCGAACCTGTCGACGGCGTCAAGTTCATGGGACGCGTGCTGCCCACATATCCGCTCACCGCCGGACTCACGCAATCGACGCTCCGCAACCTCACGCTCAAGCTGACCGAGTCCATCGCCGACGGTACGATCGAGATCGCCGATGCGTTGCCCGACGCCGTGCGCGAACGCTACGGGCTCATGCCGCTCGCCGATGCGTACGCCGCGCTGCACTATCCCGACGCACCCGAACGCGCGGCCATCGCGCGGGAACGCTTGGTGTTCGACGAACTCGTCGGATTCCTGCGCGCGATCCACGACAACGCCGCACCCAAGGTCGAGAACGGGATGCCGCTGCCGTCGTACGCCATGTTGCGCCCGTTCGTGCAGTCGCTGCCGTTCAAACTGACGCGGTCGCAGATCGGCGCGATTGACGAGATCCGCCGCGACCTGCTCGGCGCGGTACCCATGCAGCGCCTGTTGCAAGGCGACGTCGGCAGCGGCAAGACTGTCGTTGCAGCGGCCGCGATGTTGCAAGCGTACGAGAATGGCGCGCAGTCGGTACTGATGGCGCCGACCGAGATCCTCGCGAACCAGCATTACGCGGGGTTGTGCAAGCTCTTCGCATCGTACGACGCCCAGATCGTGCTGCTCACGGGCGGCGTATCGGACAAGGCGCGGCGCGCGATCCTCGACGGACTGTCCGATGGCAGCGTACACATGGCGGTCGGCACGCACGCGTTGATCCAGCCCGACGTGCAGTTCTGCAACCTCGCACTCGTCATCACAGACGAGCAGCACCGATTCGGCGTCGCACAGCGCGACGCACTCGTGCAAAAGTGCGGGTATCCACATACGCTGTCGCTGTCGGCGACGCCAATCCCACGCACGCTCGCGCTCGCGCTGTACGGCCACGTGTCGCAGAGCATCCTTCGCGACAAGCCTGCAGGTCGTAAGCTGGTCAAGACGTATGCAGTCGACGGCGCATACCGCGAACGCATCCGCGCGTTTCTGCTCAAACGATTGCGGCTCGGCGAACAGGCGTACATCGTATGCAGCTTGGTCGACGAGAATCCCGACGACGAAGAGAAGTCTGAGATCCGCGCGGCGACCGCCTACCACACCGAGTTGTCTGCGTACCTCGAACCGTACGGCTACGCGACCGCACTCGTCCACGGGCGCATGAAGGGTGCGGACAAGGATGCGGCGATGCGGCAGTTCACGGACGGTGCGGCGCACGTGCTCGTGTCGACGACGGTCATCGAGGTCGGCGTGGACAATCCCAACGCAACGCTGATCATCATCGAAAACGCCGAGCGCTTCGGCTTGGCGACGCTGCACCAGTTGCGCGGGCGCGTCGGGCGCGGTGACAAGCAGTCGTACTGCATCTGCGTATCCGACAGCAACGGCGACGTCGCGCGGCAACGGCTACAGTACTTCACGCAGACGCACGATGGGTTCGCACTCGCCGAGATGGATATGCAGACGCGCGGCGCGGGCGAACTGCTCGGTACGCGACAGCACGGTCTGCCTACGCTCCGCATTGCCGAGCTATACGGCGATGCAGAGATGGTCGTCAAGGCCAAAGAGTATGTAGATTCGATATACGACAACGACTTGCAGTAGATGTACTTGTGATGCGTGTATTTCTGGTGCGTGTATTTCTGATGGATGTATCCGCAATCAATTTGTAATCTATATAACAACAGACTTCGGCATGTTCCTCCCTGTGGATATGGTATAATGTGACAGTAGTAGAACGCGCGTTTTTGGTTATACTGTTACTGTCAAATCAAAAGGATCAAATATACCCTACATAGGAGGATAGGTATGACGATACAGGAACTCAGTTGGTATATGTTTCAACTCACAGGCAGGATCGAACACTTCCTGCTCTACCGTCGCGCACGCAGACTGCGCATGATAAAGACCCCCAATGCACACATTCACAACCGCCGGTATTATCTTGCGCGTCACCGACACGTTTGAGGATAGCCGACTCTGCGTATTGCTTACACCCGAGGGACAGCGTACGGTCGGGGCGTCGGGCGCGCGAAAGTTGGACAACCCTCTCTTCGCCGCGACCAATCCCCTGACCCACGCCGAGTACGGCGTGATCTACCGCGACGGCCCCATCGGCCTACTGCGCGGCGCGACCATCAAGGACTCGTTCGCCGCACTACATAGTAAGCCCGATGCGGCCTACGCCGCGCTGCGGATTGCAGGTACGGCGTGTCGCATATCGCTGCCCGCGCCCGAACCGTCGGGCGAGAGCCTCACGCTGTACCGCCTGACGCTCGCGGCGTTCCGCGCACTCTGCAACGACGTCGATCCGCGCGCCGCCGAGTGTCTGTACACGCTGCGCGCGCTGTTCGAGACAGGATTCGCACTCACCACAGACCGTTGCGCACTCTGCGGGGCCGGCCCTGCGGCCGTCAACGTACACAGCGGCGGTGTACTCTGCGCGCCGTGCGCGCGCCGTGAGGGCGTGGGCGGTTGCCGCGGCGGCACGCTCAAAGCGCTCGGCCACGCGTCATCTGCGCCCTTGAACAAACTGTTCTCCGTGCGCATGGACGGCGGCGTCGCCGATGAACTCGAAGCCGTGATCCGCGCGCTGTCCGATGCGATGTCGTGACGCTATCTCACGGCGGCCTTACATAACGCCTCGGCGACGCGCGTAATCTCGTCGTAGCGACCCTGTTCAATCAGCGACAGGTCGGCGAGTTTGCCGCCCACGCCGACGGCCACGGCTCCGGCTGCGAGGTACTCGGCCGCGTTGGCGGCGTGGATGCCGCCCACTGCGACGATGGGTACATGCGACAGCGGCGCGCGAATCGCGCGGAGGTACGCCGAACCCATCGTCGACGCGGGGAACAGCTTGACCATATCCGCGCCGTAGCTGTGCGCGGCGGCGACTTCAGTCGGCGTCAATGCGCCGGGCAGCGACGCCATACATAATGCTTTCGTACGTTCGATCACGCCGCGGTTGCCGTCGGGCGACACAATATAGCGCGCGCCTGCGCGGTGCGCGAGTTCGACGCGGCGTACGTCGAGCACGGTGCCCGCGCCGATGCACAGCCTGTCGCCGAATCGTTCGCAGAGCGCGGCGATGCAGGTGGCCGTATCGGCAAACGTGCCGGGCTTGGAAGCGTTGAACGTGACCTCGAGCAGTCGTATGCCGCCCGCGTACAGTGCGTCGGCGAGCGACAGCAGCGCGTCTTGCCGTACGCCGCGCGCGATGGCGATGATCTTATGCGTCTGGATCTGTGAAATGACCTGATCCACGGATGAGATGGGATTCATTGGCGGGCGTCCTTCCGACGATACTGAACTTGATACGCGACGAGCGTGCGACATCTCGCCGCGTGCAATCTGGCTGCCGCTTTTGAGTAGCTCGGCACCATGTTGGGCTTTTTGATCGATACCTCATTCACCAACGCATTGGCTTTTCGGATGAGTTTGACGTCGCCGTCGTCAAAATCTCTGATCCGAATCAAAGCGCAGTCGCTGTGCTTGTCTTTGAGGCCGTTGTGGAGCAATTGCATCAGATACGGCCAGGATTTGTACGATGCGTACTATAGATTATCCTGTTCGATAAAGTCGATGATCTCGCTGACGACGCGATCGCAGTCGTCGTAGTCGACCTGGCATGTGCCGACCATGGGATGACCGCCGCCGCCGTACTTGAGCATGAGGCTGCCGACGTTGGTCGCACAGGTGCGGTTGATGATCGAGTGTCCGACCGCGACCGAGCAGTTGATCTTGTCGCGACCGTCGACGATCCAGACCGAGATGTTGCAGTTGGGGTATAGGCTGTAGATCAGGAAGCGGTTGCCCGTGTAGATTGGCGATACGCCGCGCAGATCCGTGATGATGATGCCCGAACGCGTCACGGTGTGCGCCTGCACCATCTGCTTGAACAGCGCATCCTGCTCGAAGTATTTCTCGACGCGTTCCTTGATGTCGGACAGCTCGAGTATATCCTTGATGGGCATGGTGCGGCAGCAGTCGATGAGCTTCTCCATGAGCTGGTAGTTGCTGATCGTGAAGTCGCGTATGCGTCCGAGACCCGTGCGCGGATCGCAGAGGAAGCCCAACAACACCCAACCCTTGGGATAGAGGATGTCGTCGATCGACAGGTTGCCGCTATCGACCTTGTCGCAGGCCTCGACCATCTCGGCCAAGCGCGGGTACTTGGATTCGCCACCATAGTAGTTGTAGACCAAGCGCGCACATGAGGGCGCGAGTCCAACCGAGCCTTCTACAGTCTCGTGACCCGCACGTTCACCTTCGCTTGAGTGGTGGTCGAACCACATCTTGCAGCCCTTGGCGTAGGGTATATTGGCGAGTATATCGTTGTCGGTGACTTCGACGATGCCATCCTGCATATCTTTCGGGTGGACAAACCGCCACTCATCGACCGCACCTACCTCGACCAAGATGGCCGCACAGACGAGGCCGTCAAAATCCGAACGCGTTAATAATCTCATATATCCTCCAAAAAATAGTACGTCTTGTTCTGCACATGTACATTATAACCCTATTAGATGCAATAGTCAAATATCTAAATTGAATTTGCACGGCAAACGCATTTGCGCGTTTGCCGTGCATGGTCTGCAATCCGCAATTGACACAACGGCATTTGTGTGCTATACTATACAAAATCATTCTGCATACGCAGAACACGAAAGGGGATGTTCACATGACAAACACATACGAGGCGATTGTTTCTTAAACCGAATATGGGCGATGCATTGGACGAGGGGAGATGACCCCTGCTTTTGCTACGCCAAAGTGAGTAACCTTTTGTGAATACGCTGACCGACGGTTGTAGCACGCTGTATTTTGGGCGTGTTGTGTTGCACGCAACGCATATACCGCAGGAAGTAGCCGCACGGGCTACTTCCTGCGGTATTTTTGTGTCCAAATTCGGTTCGCAGTGTTCTGATTCAAAGCGCATGACAAACAAAATGGGAGGCAATACAAGTGATAGATGCATGGATTGCATTACTGCAAAAGCCCGCGTTGTGGCAACGCAGCGACGAACCGTTCTGGGACGACGACCATATCTCGAAAGGCATGTTGGACGCGCACCTGCATCCCGATTGGGATTCGGCGAGTCGCAGTCACGGGCGCATCGACCGTTGCGTGCAATGGTTATCCACGGTGATACCGGCAGGCGGCAAGATTCTCGATCTCGGCTGCGGGCCTGGCCTGTATGCCAAGCGGCTGTCGGATCTGGGATACGACGTTACCGGGATGGATTTGTCGAGGCGTTCGATTGCGTATGCGAAGGCGCACGATCCGAAAACCACGTACATCCTTCAGAATTATGTAGAGCTTGATGTCGCCGGCGCGTTCGACCTGATCATGATCATCAACGGCGACTACGCCGCGTTGACGCTCGGCGAAAGACAGACGATGCTCTCGAAGATCTACAGGGCGCTAAAGCCGGGCGGCCTATTCATATTCGATGTTTTCACGGAAAAGACTACCAAAGGCAAGGCGGATACGACCTGGTGGTCTGTCTGCGAAGACGGCTGCTTCATGCATCCCGATCCGCACATCTGCCTCAAAGCGACGTATTCCTACGAGAACAACACCGTCGCGCTTGACCAGCACATCGTGGTCGCGGATGATGGGGTTCACGCACATCTGATTTGGAACACGGTCTACACCCGGCAAACGTTGACGCAGGAGGTGCTGCCGTTCGGCTTCGGCGTGAAGGGCGTGTACGACGACGAGTGCGGTCGCCCGTATACGGGCGAGTCGGATCTGTTGTGCTTTGTATTGGAACGAGGTGTGGAATGACGATGGATCTTGCGACCTTGACACACGTTGTATCCAAATCGCTCGGTCGGCCGATACGCGATGTCGACCACCAGATTACGCAACTGCAAGGCGGTACGTTGGGCGACGTGAAACTCGTCGCCGGCCGCGCGAGAACGACGGATGGGATCGAACTGCCGTATCGGCTCGTCTGGAAGACACAGAAGCGGTGGGAGCGTCCCGGCGACCCGGATTCGTGGCGCAGGGAATACGACCTGTATAGGTCAGGCTTTGGCGCGATCTTCTCGGAGGCGTTGCGCTGGCCGACGTGCCATCGCGCCGAGATGAACGGGGACGAGATACAGCTCTGGATGGAGTACATCGACGGCGCATCGGGCGCCAACCTGACGGTCGATCTGCTCGCGGATGCGGCGACAGAACTGGGGCGGTTTCAGGGGCGGTTGTACAGATCGCCCGCGATGTTACGGCAGATGACCTGCCTTTCGGATGCGGGATTCATGGAACGCGAACACAACCAATGGCATACGCAGACGCTTACGTATGAGTTCCTCTGTTCCGAACAGTGCCGCGTACCCGATCATGTGCGACGCATGATCAGAAACAATCCGTGGAATGGCCCCAAAACCATCGAGCATCACTACCTCCGCTCGAGAGAGTGCGACATCCCCGAATGCTTGAAACAGATGCTCATCGACGTCGACGACAACAGGGGTGCGATATTCCAAAAGATAGGGCAGTTGCCGGTCGTGCTCTGCCATCGAGACTTCTGGATCGAGAATATATTTTGGGTAGACGGTCAGGTGGTTCTGATCGACTGGGACGGTGCGGGCTTTGGGTATATGGGCGAGGACATCGCGAGTCTCATCGCCGACGATACCGAGAACGATCGACTACTCGATTATTACAACCGACTCATCCCGGCTTATTTCAAAGGGCTGTCGGAGTCTATAGACGCGGACGTCCTGCCGATTCAACATCCTATGATCTGGGAGATGATCGTCATCAAGTTCGGCTACAGGGTCTTACAGGACTATATGTTCACGACGTCGGACGACGTGAAATACGCAAGCGTAGAGCGGCTCCAGAAAATCCACGCAATCCAACAGGCGATGCGTTGACGCACGGCCGCGCGTGCGGAGTGGCGGTCGTCGTATTTTCGGGCAATTCTATACAAGCGCGATCATGTTCGTGTAGATGAGCGACACGCCCGAGAGCAATAACAATACGATGACCGCCGTCTTGACGACCTTCTCGTTGACCCGTTTGGACAGATACAGACCGACGCAGAGTCCTGCGAGCATGAATGGCATGAGTGTGGCCGCATCCTTGAGTATCTCCATGTTGATGATGCCGAGCGCCGCATAAATCCCGATGCGGAACGCATTCTCGATCACGAACACCATGCAGATGTTGCCGCGGAACTCTGCGCTGTTTTGCGTCGTACGGCTGATGTACGCGGCGAGAAATGCGCCGATGCCGAACAGCCCGCAGAGTATGCCCGCGACCACGCCGATCACGGCGAGGAGTATGCGCGACCGCTTCATCGACTTGGCGATATACTCCCGAACGAACATCTCGATGGCGATCGACACCACGACGAAGCCGAATAGCAGCTTGATCACCTGCGTGTCGCTGTTGCGGAGCAGCAGCGCGCCGGGGATCACGCCCGCAACGACGATGATGGATAGCGGCAGAAAGACTTTGACCGAGATGGACGCGCGTTCTCGATAGGCGATGCTGACGTTGGACGGGAATCCCAGAACCAACTCTACGGGCGATATGTTGATGTTACTGGTCGTGAAGCCCATGATCGAGCTAAAGACCAATGTGTTGGCGAACCCCGCCATGCCTTTGACGACATAGGCGCAGAACGCGGCGATGATAGCCACGGGCAATCCCTCCGTATCGAACGACTCAAAATATACTACGACTCAAAATATACTACGACTCAAAATATACTACATAGTATCATAACGTTGTATACTTTGTCAAATGGGCGGCACACAATTTTATATTGATTACACAAAATCGTGTTTACTTTGCCGTCGCATCATGGTATAATGATGCAAAATCGATACAGAGATCCAATCCATTCCATTCCATCGCGCAGCGCAGATCAAGCAACGTCGTGCACAGTCTGTTTCAGCGCAAGGCGCGCTACAGCGATGCGCGT
>CAYPOE010000049.1:0-11434 GCA_964412285.1 uncultured Eubacteriales bacterium
GGTTACACCGACGACGTCACCGCGATTCTCGAAGATGAACACGTATTTGTGACCCTCGACCGCCGACAGCTCGGCATTGCGATTCTGCCACAGGCGCACGAGTTCCTCCACGTGCGGCAGCGACAGTTGGTGCAATACATCTGTATGCCCCGGGGAATACAGCACGACCTCGCACTTGCCGAGCGACGGCTCCTCCCGGAACAGCAGCGGATTCATGTCGTCCGACAGCGGGTACATCTCGGGCGGATTGGGCGACAATGCCGGGAAGTCGTTGTCGTACTTGAGTACTGTATACCCCTCGTCGGGTACCTTGCCCGATCCCGGGCAGAACGGACACCAACCCTTGGGCATCTGCGGACGCGCCTGCCTGTGCGACGCGATCATGACCCAGTCGTCGATAAACGGATTGTAGCGCAGCTCAGCCATTACGCCTGTTCCTCCGTCTTACCCGCCGTATCGCCGCCATCGCAATCACATTCGCAACCGCAGTCGCACGATTGCTCTACGGGTGCGGCGACAACCTCAGGCTCTTTCTCGATCGGCATGGCAATGGCTTCGACGCGGATGTCGACCTTGGTTACAGCCAGACCCGTCATGGTCTCGATCTCTTTCTTGACCGACTGCTGCACGTTCCACGCGACGTCGGGGATCTCGCAGCCGTAGTCGACGACGACCGCCAGCTCGACCGATACGTCGTGCTCGCCGAGCGTGATCTTGACGCCCTTATTGGCCGTACGCTTGCCCAGCAATCCCGTGAGTCCGTCGATCAGACCTGCGCTCATGCCCGCGATGCCGCTGATCCCCTGCGCGACGACACAAGCGATCGTAGCGATGACTTCTTCGCTGATCTTGATGTTGCCGATGATGTCCGACCTTGTGATATCGTTCATATTGCACTCCTTTGGTTGATATACGCGAAAACACTCTTCTCTAATCAAATGATAAATTAGAATAGAAGAGCGTAATCGCTGCCTATGTTAAATTGATTATACCATACATTGCCTTGCGATTCAACAGTCCGCAATGTCGTTTAATAAATCTCGACGATCTTGATCTTCTCGGATAGTATATCCGTATTGTCAAGGATTATATCTTTGATCTGCGCAACCTGTGCAGGCACCAAACCCTTCGTGCGCACAACGACCTTCGCGTCCTCGTCGGACAGATAGCAGATGGCCTCTTCAAAGCCCTTGGCCTTGATCATATTCTCGATGATGGTCTCGAGTTCCATATTCTTGGCGACGAGACTCATGTCGCGCTCGGCGCCGAGCTTGGCGTCCTCGGAACTGTTGGCATTATCGATAAGTTCTTTGTAGATGTCGACAGCCTCGCTGCGTACCTTCGCCTTCTCGACGCGCGCGAGTGCAAAGTAGCTGTTGTCGGCCGCGATGTTGGCAGTCTCAAACACCTGCGTCGACGCGGCGTCGCCGATCATGGCGTCGTCGCCCTCGATCGTCACGAACGCTTCGGTGTACGTGTTACCTTCGGCGGTATTGGTCGCACCTACAACGGTACCGTCGGGCGTTTCTGTGACGACGCCGTTCTCGGGGATCGTGTACTCCATGATGTCGAGATCGGTCGACGCCGTGGGTACGGTCTCTTCATTTCGCTTGATGTTCCAGTTGATGTAGCCCGCTATGCCGATCATGACAACCAATGCAATGACCACAATCTGCTTTTTACCAAACTCTCTCATTGCTGTCCACCTTTCGTTTTCTCGCGCTCTCTCGCTATCGGTTCTCTTGCTATCGTATATACAAATATTTTGTGCGGCTTCACATCGAGCGCCGCCGTTACCGCGTCAAACACCGCCTTGCGTATGTCGGCGTTGCCTGTGCCTTCGGCTACAATGACGACGCCTTCAATCGCGGGCGTAGCGTCTTTCAAGATAACGGTATCGCCGCGCTTATCTTTGGTCGTGGCCTCTTTGGTCGTGATGAGCACATTGACGCGTCCTACGCCGTCCATGCTCTCCAAAATGGCTTTGAGCCGCGTCTCCAACTGTGTCGTGTAATCCTCAGTCAACACCTCCTTCACCTTTCCCACCGACAGCGACGGGTTCGTGCCGATCAGCACGATGCACGCCGCGGCCAGTATGAATATTGCATATGCGTACTTGCCCGAAAACAGCCGCTTCCACGCACTCATCTTGCCGTCCTTGGTATCCTCCGCCACGCCTATTCCTCCCCCACGTCGTTGTTCTTATGATCGATCCAAGTGATGACGCCCGACGGCAACCCGGTATCCGACAAGAGGCGTGCGTAACCCTCGTATGTACCGCCGTATACCTTCATCGCGCGTACGGTGTAGCCGTTGTCGGTATTGAGTACGACCTCGCATTTCTCGAAACCATATACCGTACAGATCCGCGTGGCGACCTGCTCGCCATAGACACGTCCCACTCGATTATAGATATTATGAAGCTCCGCATTATATTCCACCTTGTCCGCTACTTCGGACACGTTGGGCATCTCGCGCCCCATGAACGTCACAATCGGCGACGTCAGCAGCAAAATCAACGCCAATCCCACGGCGAATCGCAGGTATCGCACGTATGTCTCGCTGACCAACATCTCCGCTACCGACGCCAACACGATCGTGACGATCAACCCGCCCGCCCATGTACCTACCGCCGTCATACTCTACCTCGCACTCGCGACCAGAATCGCGATGTTAATCATGAACATGATGCCCACCGTCGCCAACATCGCGAAGATCGTGAGCAGCGCATCCGACAGCACCGTGATGCACTTGACGATGCGTTCGTCCGAGATGGGTTCCAAACACGCCGCACACAGCCGCAGGATCAAGCTCTGCGTCGCGGCACGCAGTGCGGGCGTTGCGATGATGACGAGTATCACGAGCATCCCCGCGATGCCCACGGCGTTCTTGAGCAGCATGGAACAGCTTACGATGATGTCGAACGAGTCCGACAGCATCCCGCCGACGAGCGGGATAAAGTTGCCGACTGCATACTTGATGCCCTTGGTCGCCACGTTGTCGACCGACGGCGCGATGATGCTCTGTATCGCGACGATGCCGACGAACAGGGTCATCATGAGTCCGAGTCCCCATTTGATCAGCGACTTGAACAGTGCAACCACGCGTGTGATGCCGAATTTGTTCGTGATGCAGTCGGCCAAGCCGAGCGCAGTCATGACGAGCAGCAGCGGCACGAATACGTTGCGGATCGCGAGTATGATGAGTTGCGCCCCCGAGAGCAGCACGGGTGCGAAGTACCCGACGCTGACCACGCCGCCGCCCGACGCTACGAGCGCGAACAGCGTTGGCAACAGTGCGTAGATGAATACGACGAGGTTGTCGAGCGTATCGAGCGCGACGCCCAGCATAGACGTGAATCCCATGACAGCGGTCTGCGCGATGATGAGCAGCACGGCGTAGAACGCCGCCGTCGCGACGCCGCTGCCTCCGCCGATGCTGCGCTGGAGGTTGTCGAGCAGCGCGGCGAGGATGCCATAGAGCAGCAACTTGACGAGTAGGTCGATAGACAGAAACAGTTGTGAGAACACCAACTGCAATCCCTTGTCGAGCAGCGACGACGGGTCGAACGTGAATTCACCGCCGATCAGCTGCTGCACCACGTCAGCCATGCTGAAGCCGCCGTCGCCCGTCAACTCGTGTGCCGTGTCGTCGAGCGACTGCATGTCCACGCTGTCGAGCTGATCGTTCATGACGCCGCGCACATACTCGTTGTCGAGCGCATAGGCTGTCGTACTCGACAGCAGCGCACATAGTAGCAGTATCACGCAAATCGCCGTGCATATCTTGATCTTGTTCATCTCGCGTAGCCTATGTCGGCAGTAGGCCGATCACCAAATCCAATATCGCCGTGATGATGGGTATCGTGTAGAACAGTATGATGATCTTACCCGCGAGTTCGATCTTACCTGCGATGGCCTTCTCACCCGCGTCGGCACAGAGCGACGACGCGAACTGCGTGATGTACGCAATGCCGATAACGCGCAAGATGACGCCCAATGTACCATTGTCACCGCCGCGCTCGGCGATGCCGTAGAGCGTGCCGATCACCTCGGTCAGCGGCTCAAGCACGACAAAGAACAGCGCGACGAACGCGCCTATCCCGATCAAGATACCGGCCTCTTTGAAGCGGTCGCGCAGCAGCAGCGATAGTATGGCGGCAATAAGCCCGATCCCTACGACGCGTGTGATCATACCTGTCAACCTTTGTGTGTAAGAATTATATACCGAATAGGGTCTTGACCGTTTCAAATAGCGCGCTGATCTCGCCCACGACGATGAACATGACGACGATCAACGCCGTGAGCATGGTCATCGTGGCGAGTTCCTTGCGCCCGGCGTGATCCAATAATTGATACAGTATGGCCGTGATGATGCCGATGGCTCCGATGCGAAAGATCAGGTCGACCGACGCTTCCATAGTGTGTCCTCCGTAAAACTATATAAATAAAATCACAAAGCACAATCCCATCAGAGGCCCCAACGCGCGGTAGAGCTTGGCGTACCGCTTGGCATTGCTCTCGGCCGTACGCAAGACCTCTTCGACCGCCGATACTGTGCCGTCGAGTCGCGACAGTTCGACCTGTATGTTGCCCGTACCCGCGCGCTGTAGGTACGACGCGATGACGTCGCGCTCCCGCTGTTCGAGGCACAACTTAGGGTTAGGCGCAGACTGCAAGCCATACTTCGCCGTATCCTGCACATACGATGCGACACACGGGTCGATGCCTTCGACGGCGTTTTGGATCGCGGTATCAAACGGCGTGTAGTAGAACGCGATCTCGCGCCGCAACTGCTGTAGCACTTGTAACATATATTCAAGCTGGCGTACCCGCGCGTGGTACCGCGCCGCGATGTGGAATCCGATGTAGCTGCACGTCGCGAATACCACGCCCGCAATGCATAACCTCAACATACCTCTCCTCCTGCCGCGACGGCCTCGACTGTACCTGCGCCCAACCGTCGGCTCAACGTGATCACGCAGTCGAACGACGGCAGCAGCTCATGAACCGGCTTGCCTTGGAGGTCGTCGGGCTTGTGTCCGTGTACCGATGTGATGATCGACACGCCGCTGTTCAGCGCAGTACGCAACGCCTCGACGTCGGACATGGCGCCGATCTCGTCGGCGATGATGACCTCGGGATTCATACTGCGCAGGAGCATATGGATGCCGACCGCCTTGGGGCAGTTGTCGAGCACGTCGCACATCACGCCCACGTCGAGCTGCGGGATCCCGCCTACGCACGCGGCGATCTCACTGCGCTCGTCGGCGATGCACACGCGATACCGCGCCGCGAGCATACGCGACAGGTCGCGTAGCAGCGTGGTCTTGCCCGCACCGGGCGGCGAGATGATCAGTGTGTTGGCGATACCGCGCGGTGTGTCGACGTGGCGGATGATACCCTTGGCCGCGCCGATACACTGCCGTGCGACGCGCAAGTTCACGCCCGATATATCCGTGATGTTGACGACGACGCCATTCTCGACGCAGACGCGTCCGACGATACCGACGCGGTGTCCACCCTCAATCGTGATGTACCCGCCGCGAATCGCATCCATGTGCGCATAGACCGAGCGGTTCACGCATTGTGCGAACGTATGACGCACCGCGTCCACGTCGGCGACGACGCCGCGCGTGCCGTCCATCGTAGGCGTACCGTCGCGCGTGATGTACAGGTATTCGCCCGACGTGTGCAGTGTGACGGGTCGACCCGCACGTAAGCGGATCTCCTCCAGCGAACTCATGAATCCGTCGCCGAGTGCGGCGATACACGCCGCGATGTGGGGCGGCAGCTGCGCCGTGATGATGCTGCGCGTGCGCGTCATATCTGCCATAGCTATATCTGTAGGTAGGATCGTTACCATGCCTGTCCCTCCGTGTCATATTCATTTATATAGGACGAGACGTGCATTTATGCTTAATCAAGTTGCATCAGATATGTAGAAGATTCATCGTACGTATGGCTCGTTTACAAACAATTTACCTGTACTGCAAAAATATTCAGAAATATTCATAGAACGTTCACGCAACGATCACATAGACCCTCTATACTGTAGACATGGACATCACACAGAAGTCCAAATATCACATGAAAGGATGTAACGTTATGAAAAGCATCAAAAACCGTATCATCATCGCCATCACCGTGGCGGCTGTACTGGCCGCGACTTGCGTCTCGGCATTGGCCGCCGCCGACGAGACCGGCGGATGGAGCGTCACACCCGTACAACCGTCCGTCACCACCCCGAGTGGTGACACTACACTGCCCATCGGACCACTGCCTCCTCAACTCACCGACGAGCAGAGGGCTGAATTTCAGGCCCAAATGGAAGCGCGTAGGGCGCAGTTTGACGCAATGCAAAACAAGTGGTCGGCGTTGACCGACGCGCAAAAAGAAGAAATCTACGCGATGAAAGATAAGGCTATGGACATCGATGCGCAGATCATCGACAAGTATCTCGAGTGGGGCGTCATCGACGCGGATACCGCAGCCGAGATGAAATCCAACCTTGAGACGCGTAAGTCCGACATGCGCACCAACGGTCGTATGCCCATGATGGGCGGCGGTCGCGGCGATAGAGGGGGTCGCGGGGGCATGGACGGTTTCATGCGCGGTATGCCCGATGCTACACAGGCACAGCCTACGACAACGAGTATATAAGTTTCATCCCTTTCCTCCATCACATGATACTATATAACGCAAAAACCTCGCCAACGCGAGGTTTTTGTCGTAATACAAATGCTATAAACGAGATTTGAAATCCTCGTAGCCGAATCGCTTGACGACTTCAATGCCATCGTCGCGCAACATCGCGATCGACGGCAGGTTGATCCCGTTGAACGTATTATTTTTGACAAACGTGTAGTGCGACATATCGCCGAGGATCAGCGTGTCGCCGATCTCGAGCGGTTCATCGAACGAGAAGTCGCCGATCACGTCGCCCGATAGGCACGTATTGCCGCCGAGCCTGTAGGTGTGCGGCTTGATGCCCGGCGCATCCGCGCCGATCACGCCCGGCGTGTACGGCATCTCGCCGATGTCAGGCATGTGACACGCCATCGACGCGTCGCAGATCGCGATGCGCATGTCGTTCTCGACGACGTCGAGCACGCGCGTGACCATGTATCCCGTGTTCAGCACGACAGCCTCGCCCGGTTCGCAGTATACCCGCACATCGTACGTATCGCGCAGATGTATTAGCAGCCGCTTGAGCAGGTCTACGTCGTAGTCGGGACGTGTGATGTGGTGTCCGCCGCCGATGTTGAGCCACTGCATCTTGTGCAGATACTGCCCGAACTTTTGCTCAAATACTTCGAGTACGCGTTCGAGTACGTCGGCGTTCTGTTCGCACATCACGTGGAAGTGGATGCCGTCGGCGGCTTCAAGCATGTCGGGCCGCAAGTCGGCAGCCTTGACGCCAAACCGCGAACCGCGTGCGCACGGGTTATAGAGCTGCGTCTCGATCTCGCTGTACTCTGGGTTCACACGGATACCCATGCTCCGGCCGCCGAGCGCGTCGCGGTGACGCCGCCACTGCGCGTAGGAGTTGAACACGATGTGGTCGCAGAGTTCGACGATGCGCGGAAATTCCTCGTCGCGGTATGCGGGGGCGAAGATGTGTACCTCACCGCCGAAGTGTTCTCGACCGAGCATCGCCTCGTGCAACGAACTTGCGCACGTGCCTGACAGGTACCGCGACAGCAGCGGGTACGTCTGGTACAACGCGTATGCCTTTTGTGCAAGCAGGATCTTGCAACCCGTCGCGTCGGACACGTCTTTGAGCGTCTCGAGATTGCGAATCAGCAAGTTTTCGTCGATCACATAACACGGCGTGTCCACTTGGGACAGTCGTGTGAAATATTCGTTATATTGGATCATTCTATGACCTATGATACGATAACAGGGCTAAAACTTTCGTTCCACGGCAGTCCGCACGCGCCAATCTGCTGCATAAATGGATCGGGATCGAACTCCTCGATGTTGTACACGCCAGGCTTACGCCATACGCCATCCATGACGAGCTTGCTACCGAGCATCGCGGGTACGCCTGTCGTGTAGCTGATCGCCTGCGAACCCACTTCTTTGTAGCACGCTTGGTGATCGCAGATGTTGTAGAGGTAATACGTCTTGGGCTGACCGTCCTTGGTACCTGTGAAGATGCAGCCGATGTTGGTCTTGCCGACGGTACGCGGCCCCAGTGATGCGGGGTCGGGCAGCACGGCCTTGAGGAACTGCAACGGGATGATCTTCTTGCCCTCGTACAAGATCGGCTCAATCGACGTCATGCCGACGTTCTGCAACACGTTGAGGTGCGTCAGGTACTTCTCGCCGAACGTCATGAAGAAGCGGATGCGCTTGACGCCCTTGATGTTGACCGCCAACGACTCCAACTCCTCGTGATACAGCAGATACATGTCCTTCTGTCCGATGCCCTCGAAGTCGTAGACGCGCTTGATCTCAAGCGGCTTGGTCTCGACGAACGCACCGTTCTCATAGTAGCGACCGTTGGCCGTGATCTCGCGGATGTTGATCTCGGGATTGAAGTTGGTTGCGAACGGGTAGCCGTGGTCGCCGCCGTTGGCGTCGAGGATATCGATGTACTCGATGCTGTCGAACTGATGCTTCTGCGCATACGCGCAGTACACGCCTGTCACGCCGGGATCGAATCCGCTGCCGAGCAATGCAGTCAGTCCTGCATCTGCGAAACGTTGGCGGTATGCCCACTGCCAGCTGTACTCAAAGTGCGCGGTATCGGGCGGCTCGTAGTTGGCCGTATCGACGTAGTGTACGCCCGCCTTGAGGCACGCGTCCATAATCGACAGATCCTGATACGGCAGCGCGACGTTGAGTACGACTTCAGGCTTGTACTTCTCGATCAGCGTGGCGGTAGCGTCTACATCGTCAGCGTCGATGGCCGCCGTCACGATGGGTACGCCGTAGTGTTTGGCACTCTCGGCAATCGCGTCGCACTTACTCACCGTGCGACTCGCGAGGATGATCTCGTCGAACGACTCGGGGTGTTGGGCGCATTTATGCACAGCGACGCGCGATACGCCACCCGCGCCGATGATCATGATTTTTCCCATGTATTCCTCCGTTACTTCGGTTATTTCGGATAGTTCGATAATAATAACAGCAGTTCGCGCAGCAGCGTCATGCAGAGCGACGTCGAACTGCCTGACGCATCCAAATTCGGCGCAAGCTCGACAAGGTCGACGCCCACGACGTTGTGATTGCGGATCAGATGCGTGAGTGCGTCGAGCAGTCCGAGATAACTCGCGCCGCCCGCTTCGGGCGTACCCGTGCCCGGACATGCGGACGGGTCGAGTACGTCGATGTCGATCGTGATGTAGAGCGGCGCGTCTGCACGCAACTCGCGCGCGTCGTCGATGGCGAACGCGTGCAAATCCGTATGCGCCTTGGCAAACGCGAATTCCTCACGCGTACCGCTGCGTATGCCGTACTGGTGTATGCGTCCATCTACACCCAACAACTCATGCGCGCGGCGCATCACGCACGCGTGCGACAGCGGCTCGTCGAGGTAGTCCTCGCGGAGGTCGGCGTGCGCGTCGAACTGCACGATGTGCAGTTCGGGATATTGAGCGTGTACGGCGCGGAATGCGCCGAGCGATACGAGGTGTTCGCCGCCGAGCATGAAGGGCAGCTTGCCGTCCGACAGAATCGTGCGCGTCGTGCGTTCGACTTCGTCGAGCACGCGCGTGCTGTTGCCGATGCACAGCTCGAGGTCGCCCATATCGTGGACGCGGCAGTCGCACAGGTCGCGGTCTTGATGCGGACTGTAGGTCTCTATGCTGTAGCTCTCGCCTCGCATTGCGGCGGGCGCGAATCGCGTGCCGGGCCTGTAGCTCGTCGTGCCGTCGTATCCTACGCCGAACAGCACGATGGCGCTCTCGTCATACCCTGCGTCGCAGCCTATAAACTTGGTCATATCAGATAAAAATCTCTTTCACGTAATTGGGTAGTGCAAAACAACCATAGTGTAGTTCTGTGTTATAATACGTCGTGGGGATATGCAGTTCATCCCACGCCGATACGTCACGCAACGGTTTGTGCGTCTTGGACGCAAAGCCGAACAACCAATGTCCCGACGGGTAGGTCGGGATGTGCGCCTGATACGCCTGCGCAATCGGGAATACCGACGACAGTCGCGCATACGCGCGTCCGGCCGACAACCGGTCATTCGCATAGTACGGACTCTCCATCTGGTTGACGAGGATGCCGTCGGCGCGGAGCGCCTTGTAACAGTTGCCGTAGAACTCTTTTGTGAAGAGTCCCTCGCCCGGCCCGAATGGGTCGGTCGAGTCGACGACGATGAGGTCGTACGCATCGGTCATGCCGCGCACGAATCGCAGTCCGTCTGCGATCACGACGTTGACGTGCGGCTTGTCGAGCATACACGCGGTCTGCACGATGTGCTGCTTGCACGCGTCGACGACCATGCGGTCGATCTCGACGAGGTCGACGCGATGCAAGTTGTAATGGCAGAGTTCGCGCACGACGCCGCCGTCGCCGCCTCCGATGACGAGTACGTCCTGAATGCTCGGATTGACCGCCATGGGTACGTGCGTGAGCATCTCGTGATAGATGAACTCGTCGGACTCAGTCAACATGAGGATGCCGTCGAGCACGAGGATGCGCCCGTATTCGTAGGTGTCAAAGATGTCAATCTGCTGAAACTCGCTCTGATCGTGGTAGAGCTGCCGCCGCACTTTGATCGATAGTTTGACATTGGGGGTGTGTTGCTCCGAAAACCACAGCTCCATAATTATTTGACCACCTGCAATTCATTGACGTCAGGATCATGCGTACCCGTGAGGTTGCTGCCTTTGTCTTTCGTATACGCGATGTAGTCGATGATGTCGCGCGTAATCAACTCGCCCGGCGCGAGGATCGGGATGCCGGGCGGGTAGCACATGACGAACTCGCCGCTCACGTATCCGGCAGCCTCTTGCAGCGGTACGCTGCGCTTGGCGCTGTAGAACGCGTCCTGCGGCGTGAGACGCACATCGGGCGCGATGTACTCGAAACGCTGCACGGCCTTGTCGGGCTTGCGATAGAGCCGCGCAATCTCGGACAGCGAGCCGATCAGCCGTTCGATCTCGAGTCCGCGATCGGCCGCGCTGATGATGGCCAGTATGTTGGCGACGTCGCCAAACTCAATCTGTATGCCGTACTCATCGCGGAGGATGTCGTAGACCTCGACGCCCGCGAGTCCAATCTTCAACGTGTGTACGGGCAGCTTGGTCTTGTCTATGTCGTACACGGCGTCGCCGTCCTTGAGTTCGGACGAGAACGCGTAGTACCCGTCAATCGCGTTGATCTCGTCGCGACAGTACGCACAGAGTTCAATCGTCTTGGCGACGAGTTCCTTGCCGTTGACGGTCGCCGTCCCGGTGGCGATGTGGACGAAC